>CAYWYT010000094.1:0-8611 GCA_964462665.1 uncultured Woeseiaceae bacterium
AAGACTAATACGATTCCAACAAGAGCAACTAGTTGCCCAAGCTCAACACCTAGATTGAAGGAAATCAAGTTAGCCAGCAAGCCGTCCTCGGCAAGCCCAAGGTCCTGCAATTTCGTAGCCAGACCGAGTCCGTGGAATAGGCCGAATATGAATACGGCCAGTCTTTCGTCGGGACTGTCGCCAAAAAGTTTGTCGAAGCCTTGTAGATTATCGAAGCCTTTGTAGGCAACCGATAAGCCGATAATCGCATCCACCAGATACGGATTGACGTCGAGGCCAAGCCAAACGCCTGAGATCAGCGTAATGCTATGCCCGAGTGCAAACAGGCTGACGAACAAGGCAACGGCACGCAGGCTTTTGAGGTAAAAAATGACACCGACAAGAAACAACAGATGGTCATACCCGGTCACCATGTGTTTCGCGCCAAGCCAGACATACAGCGCAAACTGAACTCCGCTCTTGCCCGCGATTAGTGCAGCGTCTTCCTTTGATACATTGTGCGCAAACGCGTCGCCCGTAAGCCACAGCGACATTGCCATTGCGGCGAACAATATCCATTTGATCATTACTGAATTCATTTTTTGCTTGTCCAGCGATCCACACAAACCGCGGCCGATACTTGTCCGAGAATGTTGACGGCGCTGCGCATCATATCCGGTATTCGATCAATACCAAGTAATATCGCAAGACCAGCAACCGGCACCCCGACCGCGTCGAGCGCCGGCGCCATAGTAACGACGCCGGATGACGGTACTGGTGCGACCGTTAACGACACCAGGAAAGTCGCGAGCATCGCTGCGCCAATCGCCACTAGCGGAATCTCAACGTCAAATAAATGCGCCAGAAAAACGATCGCCGCGCCTTGAAACAAAGCGCTACCTGGTCGGTGCATCGACGCACCCAATGGTATGAGCAGATCGGCGATAGTCGGTGAGACCTTAAGATTGTTAGTGGTTTCCTCAAGCGTTACGGGAATCGCGGCTGCAGTACTGGTCGTCGACGCCGCGACGGCGACGGCGCCGAGAGTGCCACGCAGGTACTTGGCCGGGGTGATGCCGCCTACAAACCAGACCATGGGCAATGTGACCAGCAGAAGAAAAATAATTAGCCCTACGAAAATGCAGACAATGAAAATCGCGAGGCTCTCAATCAACCCCCAACCGAGTTGCGCCGTAACGGGCGCGGCAAGCCCAAATACGCCGATGGGTGCGGTGTACAAAATCCACCACACAAGCCTGATCAAGGCCTCACTCACGTCATCCGCAAGATTGATCAGGCGTTCTCGTCGTTCTTTGGCAAGCGTGCCGGTCGCCGCTGCAACCAGGGCAGTAAATACGATCAACGGTAGTATCGCGCCAGCGCTAGCGGCCGAGAACGGATTCGCCGGTACGAGGCTCACGAGAAAGTCCACGATGCTCTGTAGCTGCGGGATCGTAGTCGCTTCGGTTTGCGGCATCTCAATGTCGCTTGCAAATTGAAGGCCCACTTTCATCGTTGCCATGCCAATGGCGATGGCCGGAAGCAACGTTATCCAGTAGTACGCCATGGTCATGCCGCCGATTCGACCCAGCTTACGAGGGTCGCCGAGTCGCGCGATGCTGGTAAAAATAACCGTAACGATCAGCGGAATCACGACCATGCGGATCGCATTCATGAAGATCGTGCCAAATGGCGCCGAACCTTCGGCGATCGCCAGCAACCACTCGTTCCCGGTTGCAGCTGCGCCGAGGCCAACCATCAAGCCGAGTATCAGGCCGACCGCTATAGCTACGTGCAACATGTCTGCTTCCGCCGTTTTTTTGTTGTATTGCGCAGCCTCAAAGCCTATCACCAAACGGCTGGTTGCTTCCCCAGAATTGCGCGCGTAGAGTAGCGCGCAACCTCAACAGGTGAACATCAGCAGCTATTCGTTGATGTTGAACGGGAAGACGGTGCGCCCTAGTGCAATCGAATCAGGGCAACCCCGTCACTGCCCCCGCAACGGTAAATGAGTCAGTTGATCAATGCAGCCACTGCGCCACAGGCGTGGGAAGGCGATCAACGAAGACGCTTAGCGTCACTCATGAGTCCGGAGACCGGCCTGTTGATTGATCCATTGTTCAATCGCGGCGGGCGATTCGTGGGGATGTCGACTCTCTCCCTCCCTCCCAAGATTGACACTAAGCGCAGGTTCGGGGACCTCTGCGGGAGAGCATCATGCAATACCACGCACGACTTATTGTAAGCGGCTTCGCCATCCTGGCCAGCACATCGTCATTCGCACAAATTGCTTCCATCAGCGACTTCGATCAAATCGTAGTTACCGGCTCTCGCTCACCATTGGCTGCCAGCCAACTGGGTAGTGCAGTAACCGTTATTACTCGTGAAGACATCGAAAATCGCCAGGCGCGTTACGTGACTGATATGTTGCGTGCTGTTCCAGGATTTGCGATCAGTCATTCGGGCACTACCGGCTCGCAAACGCAGGTTCGCGTACGCGGTTCCGAAGCCAATCACGTTTTGGTATTAATCGATGGCGTCCGTGCCAACGATCCAGCCACCGGGGACGAATTTCGTTGGGAATATCTCACCACCAGCAACGTTGAACGCATAGAAGTCGTGCGCGGTCCGCAGAGCTCGCTCTGGGGCAGTGATGCGGTCGCCGCCGTTGTACACGTCATCACGAAATCCGGGCAGGAAACCTCGGCAATGGATGGCTACGTAGAAAGCGGCTCGTTCAGCACGACCAATATCGGCCTCGGCGGCACTCTTGGTAAGGAGAACTGGTCACTGACCGGCGGCGTGGAGCGACTCGATACCGATGGCACCAATATTTCGCGTACCGGGTCGGAGAAAGACGGATCCGATATCACCACCGTGTCATTAGCAGCCCAATTTCGCCCCAGCGATGAGCTGACGCTGGACGCCAGCCTGCGCGCGACAGACGCCCACTCGCAGTTCGATCCTGTCGACTTTTTCGTGACCGGTTTGCCAGTGGATGGTGATGTTGCAACCGATGCCGAGAATTTGTACGCCAGAGCCGCGCTCAAGTATGGCGCTGCCAATAGTCGCCTCACGCATTACCTTAGTGTGAAGTTTTTCGAGTCTGATAATCGCAATCTGGTCGACGGTATCGAAGAGTCTTCGTCTGCATCAGATCGCAGCACGATTTCCTATCAATCGGATATCGCATTGGGCGCCAACATCCTGTCGCTCGCACTCGAACAGGAAAAGACTAGTTTCGAACAAAGCGGCGCCATTGTTTTTGGCGACCCGAATCAGAAACAGAAAATGGATGTAACCAGCGTAATCGCGGACTATCAGGGCTTGTCGCACGAGCGTCTCACCTGGCTGCTCAGCGGCCGCTTCGATGACAACAGTGATTTCGATGATGCGTTTAGTGGTCGCCTTTCGTTGGCTTATGACCTTTCAGAATCCACAGTGCTGCGTGGCAACATTGGATCGGGCCGAAAGAACCCGACGTTCACTGAGCTGTATGGATTCTTTCCTGGTCAGTTTGTCGGCAACCCTGATCTGAAACCCGAGAGCACTACCTCGTATGACATCGGCATCGATAAGACACTGCGAGACGGTGCGGTGGTATTGCAGCTTTCGCTATTCCGACAGGACCTGAAAGACGAAATCAACGGCTTTGTTTTTGATCCGGATACGTTTTTGGCGTCTGCGGAAAATATCGACGGCACCAGCAAGCGAAGTGGTGCGGAACTCGGTGCAAGCTGGCAGATCAGTGAGCATTTTGACCTGAGTGCCGCTTACACCTACACGGAGTCCGACCAGGAAGATGCAGTCGGCCAGGCTGTGCAGGAAGTGCGACGGCCAAAACACTCCGGCGCTGTAACGCTTGGCTATTTGTCTTCGAAGCAACGCTTCAGTGCAGCGCTTGCTGCCGACTATGGCGGCACTCGAACCGATGTGTTCTTTCCACCATGGCCGGACCCCAGCGAGATAGTAGAGCTGGATAGCTATTTTCTGGTCGACCTCACACTGCAATACCAGCTCAGCAAGTCCACGTCCGTGTTTGCCAGGGGCAGCAACTTGCTGGACGAAGACTATGAGCAGGTTTATGGCTATCAAACGCCGGGGATTGCGGGATACGTCGGTCTGCGCATGAATTTCGGCCAGTAGTTGGCGCAGCTTGTTTAGGAAATTCGCCTAGATACACTTTTTGAGAATCGACCTTTCGATACCTTTCGGGTCTTCGATCAACTTGTAGAACCTGTCGATAAAAGTGGTCAGGTCTTTTCGTGTTTTATGCGCAAAGCCTACCTGGTCTTTGACAAGTGCGTAGATAGCCTCGCGATTGTCGCGGAACTTTTGAATGGAACCCTCAACGTACGCATTGTTGATGCAACGACCGCGATAGAGTCGGTGCCGAACTGAACGCAATCGAAACTTTGGATTTGCGTTGGCATACGGTGCGTCAACAAAGCCGGACTGATCAAAGTCATAAGGAATCGCGGTAATCAAAGCGTCCGGTTTCTGAAACAAGATGTAATTGTGGCAACAGTCTTCACCGGGGGCGCCTGCTACCGGTGAAAAATCGGTATTGCCGATAAAATATTGAAAAACGGATGTGAGATTAAGATACTCGGGATCGATCTGCGCCACCGATGTTCCCGTAACCTTAAGTTCCTTCGTTCCCAGTCGTTTTGCGGTTCGGTCTTTGTGTTCTATCAGGAAAGAGTAGCGTGGACCCCTTTGTTCTTGTTTGTCGGTATCAACATAAGTGGACTGCAGCAGGCGTACCCGCATGCTCATGTCAGTCAGAAGATTAAAGACGCGGTAGGCAAGATATTCCTGTAAGACAATCTGGTGGTATTGCGCCCTTTGATTGCAATGCACCACCAGCTTTAATTTATCTTGCTTGTCGAATAACGTGTTCTTGGTTTGTGATTTCTGGAAATTCAAACGTACCGGCGGATAGTCACAGTTTTCGTGTCGAAAATTTCCGCGCGCCCGCAGTTTGAGATCGAACTCGACCGGAGATCCATCAGCATCGATGTAACGAAAGTATCCGTTCAGATAGTCTTCTTTGGATTTCTCCTTGATCAAAGTACTTAATGGCCCTTCGATCGTGACCTGCAGGATTTCGTCGCTTTGAAAAAGCGGGTCCGCCTCTTGCGCAAACGTCAATGGTGAAACCATCAGGACTGCGCATATCAGGAATCGCATTCGTTTTCTCCAGATCCGGCTAGTCCTCGAATACTACACGACCACCCACCATGGTTAGAACTGGTGCAATATCGAAAATTTCATCCGCCGGAACACTCATGTAGTCGCGATCAAGTACAACGAGGTCTGCAAGCTTACCGACCTCAAGCGTGCCAAGATCATCTTCGCGGAACATCAGATAGGCATTGCTACGCGTATGCGCAATTAACGCCTCTTCTCGAGTCACTGGCTCGTCAATTACAGTCTCGCCATTGATCGATTTGCCGCTGACTACCCACCCCAAGGTAATGAATGGCTGGTACGGCGCGACGATGGTGGCATCAGAACCCAGACCCCAAACAACACCACTGTCCTCGATTGCACGAATGGGAGGTTGTAACGCAGGAGGTGCGAACATCGATACGCTATGCACCGCGAAGGTTAGTCCAAGTGCTTTCGCACGTTCGATGCTCTCGTCGGAAATCGTGAACACGTGTGCCAACGTCCAACGCAAGGGCGCGAGCGGAATGGTCTCGTTCAACACTTCCAAAGGTGTGAGATAAGTCTGCACTGTTTGGTCGAGCATCGTGTGCTCGTGTATATGAAAGCCACGCTTCGCTGCCGCCGTAGAAATCTTCATCAACTCCGCCACAACGTCATCGCCATAAGGCTCGGTCCTTCCTGGTAAGTCGAAGAATGGCAGGTAGACGTGTTCACCGAGGCCCAGCAGTCCGAGGTAGTCGCCGCCGCTATTAGGCTCGCTACTGTTGACCAGTTCGACGGCAGCATCAGCCCCTTCCGCATCGAAGGCTTGATACTTAAGCGTGTGCCACGCACGAATATTCAATGGGCCCGCCTCTGACATACGATCAAGCAATGTGATGTCGCCTTCAGGAGGCCGACCAACATCATAAACGCTGGTCATTCCGGACTTGTTCAGCACGTGGATAAAGTCGAGCAGGTTTTGCTGCAGCTGTTGATCCGATACAACCGGCATTTGTTCGTTGAACAAACCATACGGCGGCGCCGGAGAAACCAGCGGCTCGGCACTGTGCTTGGCACCTTCGCTGGGCGATACTCCGACCGCCTCGAGCGCGAGCGTATTTGCATAAACAGTTTGATACGTGATTTGCAGGAACAGCGGATTGTTTGGCACCGCAGCATCCAGTTCTTCGAGTGTAAAACCGCCAGGTTGATCAGCGAATTGATTCTCGCGCCAACCGCCCTGCACCATCACCCACTCGCCCGGTTCCATCGAAGCCGCTTTCTCGGCAATAATTTCCAAAGCGCGCGCTCGAGAATTAACGCCATCAATCCGCGCCTGCATATTCCATCGTTGTGCGGCACGAATAAAATGCATGTGGTTGTCGATGAGACCCGGGATGACGGTTCTTCCCTGCAACTCAATGACCTTCGTCGACTCATCTACGAATTTGGCGACCGAAGCATTGTCGCCTACGGCAATAATGCGCGAATCCTTGATCGCGACCGCCTCGGCGGTTGAGAACTCTGCATCAACGGTCAGAATTTTCCCGCCGAGCAAAACCGTATCGGCCGCAGGGCCTTTCTGTTCTACGTCGGTTGGTTGTTCGGCGCTACAAGCAGCAATGAGAATGAGAAGCAATGCAGAAAAATTTAGTTTCATCGGTAATCTCCAGGACAGACACGGTAAGTCTAAACAGAATTGCAATCTGCACGTCAAATGTGTTCTTGTTTGCGGCGAGCTTTTTTTTCGCAAGGAGACGTCAGATGTCGTTCAAATCTATTTTGTCGGTTGGACTTATAATTATTATCTCTTCACTGGTCTACGCTCAGGACGATGCTGCGAACGGCGACTTCGTGCGCCTGATCGCGCCGCTGGACGAACCAGAATTCTATTGCCTGGACCTCGCGGGCTGGGGCGATCATCTGCAACTCGACGATCCGCTGCAAACGCATACCTGCAAGATCAAGGGCGGCGGGGATCAAATGTTTTTCTTCGAGGGCAATCGTCTTAAAGTCGCAGGCTTCGATCGTTGTGTGCAAGTTGCCGGCTCTAGCGGCGTGACGCTTATGGGCTCGTCAGTTCTAGCCCGACCGTGCGGCGACAATCCGTTGCAGGACTTGTCGATGGACGAAGACGGATACATTCATATCGGAGACTCCAAATATTGTCTGGGCGCCGGATCAGAATCAACCGAAGCGTCCGGCCCAAGCCATATGTGGCGCACGCTGGTCGCGGTCCATTGCAGTTCGACGCCTGCCGATATGGCGACCTGGCAAGTTGGGCTTGAGTAATCGCTTCACACTTTGTTGCGCAGTTTGCTGTCTGCTCCTGACGCAAAGCAGTACCGCACAGGAAGCGGCGGGTGCTCGCAAGATTAACGCGGACGTTTGGGCCGACAACTGGTTCGCCCTGTATTTGGAGGGCGAACTTCTCGCCCAGGATACTGTTGAGTACAACACGGAACGCTCCTTTAACTCGGAATCGATTTCGTTTTCAGCAGAGTTGCCTGCGCACTTCAGCCTGATCCTCAAAGACTTCAAGGAAAACGATACCGGCCTCGAATACATCGGCAGAAGTAGACAGCAGATGGGCGATGGTGGCTTCATTGCGCAGTTTTTCGACGCAGCGAGCGGTGAGCTTCTGGCCGTTTCCGACGACAGCTGGAAGTGCATGGCGACTCATCGTGCGCCGTTGAATCGCTCATGCGAACGCTCGGACGATCCAGAGAAGAGCTGCGGCGCTGACATTACGCCGCAACCGGCGGGCTGGAAACTTCCGGGGTATGACGACAGCAGCTGGCCTCAGGCTGTAGTGCATCCATCAAGCACGGTCCGCCCGCACGGCGGTTATGATGACGTGAAATGGCAGTTACCCGCGAAACTAATCTGGTCCGATGACCTGGAGATCGATAACACGGTGCTCTGCCGCTTCACGCTTGCCAAGTAAAAAATAGCCACCAAACATTGTCGACAAAATTTCGGCAAGGGCTATAATGTCGATAATAATTAGATCCACGAGAGGAACACCCTGATGACTAAAGTTCTGGTAGCTGGTTACGGCGTAATTGGCCAACGACTTGCGGACGGCATTGCCGCACAAGAAGACATGGAATTGGTTGGAGTTGTTGATGCAGCGCCAACGCTTACCGTTCGAGCTCTACGCGACAAAGGAATGCCGTACAAACTATTCACCGCATTTGACGGCGCGAAAGAAGGCCTCGAGGCAGCGGGTATTCCAGTATCCGGAACGATGGAAGAGATCGTGCCAGAGGTCGACATCGTGCTCGATGCAGCACCCGGCGGCATTGGCGCCAAGAATAAGGTCCTCTACGAGAAGCACGGCAAGAAGGCCGTCTTCCAGGGCGGCGAATCTAACGACGTCGCCGATGTGTTTTTCCACGGTTATGCCAACTACGAGGCAGGCATCAATCAGGATTACCTGAAGCTGACCTCTTGCAACACGACCGGACTGATT
>CAYWYT010000095.1:0-8586 GCA_964462665.1 uncultured Woeseiaceae bacterium
TGTGCGTTTGGGGTTCAGGGGTCACCGACACGGGACCGCGGCAAGAGCGTGTTCAGGGCTCGAACCGTTAAAACCTTACTTGAACTGGCTATAAGTTTTCCCTGCCCGTCGGGTAGCTAATAGTGAGATTAATGACGGAATAAGCATGTAGATCTTAGTGCGGAGGACTTGCGGACGCGGGTTCGATTCCCGCCACCTCCACCAACGAAAAAAGGGGTCAGAGCCACCAGGCTCTGACCCCTTGTCCGTTAAGGGCTCTTACTCGGCTTCAGACAGGCGCGAGCGCACAACCGACTCAAGGCGTGTCATGCCAGCGGCTCGCCCATACGCGACAGCCTCCTCGTCATCAGCACCGTTCTTGCTCTTGCCCAACGCCAGTAATGCACCAACGCGATTGCCACTGCCACAATGAACCAACACCGGTCCATCATAGGACGACAAGATTTCTTGCAGCTTGTTTGCGTTTTCCCAGCTAATCGAATCAGCACCACTGACGGGCAGGTTTACGTAGTCCAAACCGAGGCTCTCGACTGCAGCCGCTTCATCCAGGCCACGATTCTCAGACTCTCCGCGAAGGTCGACCACGGCCACGTAACCGGCCTCTGCAAACAATGCCAACTGCTCCGCGTCTGGCTGACCGGACGACCTAAGGCCATCCACGGGGCTCAGATCCTGACTGCTCTCTATTGATTCCAGATCGACGTGAATCTCCGCCATCTCCTCCGCCATAGCTGTAGTGGCTATAACAAGAGTCGCGCAAACAAATACCTGTAAGTTCTTCATAATTTAATTTACTCCGCTAGCGTCTCAACACCTTCCATAACGATACCGACTTCTGTCAGGCGAATATCAACCGACATGCGATCGAACATAGCTGCCATAGCCGACATGATTTCCTGCGATGCTTGCTGCATTGCCGGTGTCATTGGATTGTCATCGTCATTCTGCGCTTCCGCCATCGCTTCAGCGGCAAATGCATAATAGCGACCTGCATCCATACCAAAACTGAAAAACGTGCCGTTGTCAGCGACATCTGCGGTCAACATGCCAGCGAGCTTGGTGTCGGCTCCCTGGCCCACAGACATAGCCAGAGCGTCGTCGTTCAACGCAATGTAGACGTCGCCACCCATCATTTGCGCTTGCGGCAAGTCCAGCAATACGGGCTTGCCGTCCGCCTGTAAATCCAGACCTGCAAGCTCGGGACTCATCATAGCGCCCATGGAAACCATAGCGGGCGCATTTTCCATCGCCAGCAGAAACTGCCCATCAACAGATGTTGGCGGCGTCTGCGTGGCCATGTTCAGACCTTCGATGTTTTCAATTAGCGCAACAAATCCACGGAAGTCGTAGATCATCGGCATTACAGGCTGCTGCACTGCAGCACGCGCTTGTATAACGCCTTGCTCCAGACCGGTAAAGTCTTCGCACAGGTAGGGATCAGCTTCCAGTGCATCCAGTCGCGCCACTATAAATTCGCGCATAGCCTTGATGTCCAGGCTCATACCGATCGACATCAATCCGCCCAGATCAGTGCCAAGACCCGGCACAGGCGCCGTTAACTGCGCAACGCCCTCCGCGATGTCGCTGCGCAATTCGACGACGAGTTTGGTGTCAAAGCGCTCAGTAGAAATTCCCGTATAGCCCATTACCATGCGCGGCGCGATACCGGCCATTGAACGAATTTCCGCCCGACAAACATCTGAGATTTCATCGTCAGCATCCATCAATGTAATCAGATCAGCATCCAACCCGCTTGCGTCACCGGTAAACGTATTAACCATCTTGACGAAATCGAAATAACCAATGAAGTAGTCACTAAATCCATAGTCATCCGCAATGCTTTGCAATTTTCCGGAGTCGGTAATATTGGACTTCGGCGCGGTAAAACCAAGCAGGGTGCTAAGTTGATCATCGCTGAAGCTTGCTGGAGCGACAGAGATCACGACTTGCTTGTCCAGAACAGATATCAGCAGTTTCACCTCTTCTGCCGTGATGAAACGAACGAGGCTGCCCGAAATAGTCGCAACGTCCATCTCTTCACCAGATGACTCTTCAATACGCACCAGCGCAGCTTCGAACAACGCCCCATCGGTTACCTCGATACGCAATACCGGCAACATACCGTTACCGTACAAAGCCGAGCGTGATTCTCTGTCAAACCCTGCCCCGCGAAGCCCGTCAATTGAAAGCAAAGAAGACAACTCTCCAATAACTGCCGCTGCTCTTTCTGCGTCGTCGTCACCGTTGGCGTCAATTTCTGCAGTCGCCATGGCAAAAAGTTCCTGTAGCAGGACCTCATAGGCGGCGAGGATACGTTCGATATTGGGCTCCAACTTGTCCATTACGTCATCCGGCAAGGGCGTAATACTCGCGAACACGTATGGCGAATCTGCCGGCACGTAATCGAGAATTGCGCCTGCTGCGGCGATGTTGGCCGAACTAACAGGCTCGTCGTCCGATTTACTACAACCGAATAACGCAAGAGAGGCGAAGATTGTCGCAAGAATCATCTTGCTGCTGACTGAATTGAACATTTGAGTGGCATCCTTCGATCTAAATACAGAACTGAACAGAACTTCAGTACACGAATTTAATCGGGTACTGGAGTACTGGTGAGCAAGGTAGCTGGGTGGACGGTCTTAAGTATCTGCTCGATCTGCGTCGAGTGCCGTCGTCACGTGATTATACCCAATGCACGCCGCGTTGCACTACTCTGAGCTTGCTATCCCCTAATTTTGTGACGCTGGTCCAATTGCAAGCTCGCTAGCACGAACTTAAACTGGTGGGATGAGCGTGCTAATTGAAGATGTTTCACAGAAGGATCTGGCAGAAATTCTTGCTCTGAACGAATCCGAAGTACCGCATGTCGGTAGAGTCAATATTGAGCGAATGCACTGGTTTGCAGAGTACGCGACCTACTTTCGAGTTGCCAAAGTCGACCACCAATTGGGCGCCTTCCTTATCGGTCTAAGGCCGGGCACGAGCTACCAAAGCTTGAACTACCGTTGGTTTTGCGATCGCTACGACGATTTCGCCTATGTCGATCGAATCGCGGTTGCCGCAGCCGGGCGACGTATTGGACTCGCATCAAGCTTGTATGACGATTTCGCTGCGGCAATGCCACCCTCAGTCAGGGTGATGACTTGCGAAGTGAACACTAAGCCGCCTAATGAAGGCTCGATGCAATTTCACGAGCGTCTCGGCTTTCGCGAAGTCGGCACTCTGAGCAGCGACGCTGGCAGCAAACAGGTCGCACTACTTCTGAAGGATTTGTAAGCGGTCAGTGAATGCTGTCAGGCGTCGCGTGAACGGCCGGGTCAAATCTTTCACCTGCGACGATCGCGATCGGCAACCGATTTTGCGGCGAAGCGACTGGGCAAGTCGCGAAGTCATTAAACGCGCATGGCGGATTGTAGGCACGATTGAAATCGAGTACGGTCGTTTCGCCTTCCGCAGGAACATCCGCATACAAGAAACGTCCGGCAGGATATGTCTCTCTGCCGCTGGTGCGGTCTCCGAAAACGAAGAATAGCTCATCACCTGATGCGTATGCTTCGAGTTGCAGCAGCTGCCCATCAAGCTCGAACTCCACGACACCTGGTGATTCGGGCTGCCAACCCAGACCAACGATGACGGTATCAACCTGCAGAACTTTCGGTGTCACAAAGCGCTTTAGAGTTGCGGCTACGCGCAATTTTGGATCTATCGGATAATATTCGATCGGTGGAAACGCGGCGATCGCGGGATGCTCAAAATCTCGCAAACGCAAGGCAAATCGATTGTCACGCTTGATGATGATCCATGCGATTGACGCATGTGAAATCGTTACCGGTGTTGCCGTCGTGTCGTCGGCAATCAGGATCGAGCTGACCTTGGTGCCGTCCGAATATACTTCGACCCCTTCGGCTACAGTCAACAACACGCCTTCCGAGGTAACCTCGAGATCTCCGACGTGGGCCGCAGCAGTGGCTGGGAAAACGATATCGTTGCTAGCAGACGAACCGATAGTTACAGCGCCGTCTTCAAGCCAGTACAGGCCAGCGAGATTCAGATAGCCAGCCGGACCGCGTAAACGCTCAAGACGCTCCGCCCTCCACTGCATGTTGTCAGCTTCATACTGGGCGAGATCGAACGGCTCATCGGCACCACCACATGACACTAATAGCGCAACCGCACTTAATAGCAGGACTCCTGAAATCAATTTCACTTGGCTAACCGCCCCCGATATTGAATCTATAGTGTGGAATCTTGCCTCGACAGCTGCCGACCCGCAAGATGCGTCGCATGATCGAAGCAGACGACCCATCATCCCTTGCATACGCTAACCTGCAACCAGAACAAATTATTGCAGCTCTGGAAGACCACGGCTATCGCTGCGACGGGCGGTTTCTGGCGCTCAACAGCTACGAGAACCGTGTCTACCAGATTGGGATTGAAGATGACGCGCCCGTAGTCGCCAAGTTCTATCGTCCAGCGCGTTGGAGCGATGCGCAAATTTCGGAAGAGCACAGCTTCGCGCTGGAGCTTGCCGACGGCGACCTGCCAGTCGTTGCGCCTATTTCGCACAGCGGAGAAACCTTGCTCAAATCGGGGACATTTCGCTTCTCCGTGTATGAGTGTCGCGGCGGCCGCGCTCCGGAACTCGATAACTATGACCTGCAGCGTCAGCTCGGGCGATTCATCGCCCGTATTCATCTGATCGGCGAGACGCGCGAGTTCAATACCCGTCCAAGCGTCGATGTTGAGAGTTATGGCATAGCCTCCTGCGAATATCTGCTCGACCACGAGGTTATCCCTTACGAAATTGAGGAAGCGTATGAAGGGGTGTCAGCGCAGGTGCTCGATGAAGTCGAGGCTTGTATGGCGCGAGCAGGCAATGTGCGCAACTTTCGGATTCACGCAGATTTCCATCCCGGCAATGTGCTGATCGCAGGAGAAAAAATCCACATCGTCGATCTCGACGACCCCCGCCGCGGACCAGCCGTACAGGATCTCTGGATGTTCTTGTCCGGAGATCAGCAGGAACAAGGCCCGCAGCTGGCGGCCCTGCTCGAGGGATACGAAGAATTTCGTCACTTTGATGCAAGGGAGCTGCACTTGATCGAGGCACTACGAAGCCTGCGCATAATGCACTACGCGGCCTGGATAGCCCGTCGCTGGAGCGATCCCGCGTTCAAAGTGGCATTTCCGTGGTTTGCTGGCCAACGCTATTGGGATGAGCATATTCTCGCTCTTCGCGAACAAATCTCGCTTATGCAAGAACCACCGCTGCAATGGCAACGACGATAGGCGCATGCGCGTATTGATCTGGCGGGCGGGCCGATCTACAGTCAATCAATAGACATTTCGCGGCTTTATCGCGGAACTCTGCCACTCGCAGGCGCTCTGATATAGGGATCATAGGAAGAGATGTTGCCGGATACACCAAATTGAACAAATCGATGCGCACTGCACTGACCGGGATTTTATTATTCGGTCTGCTGGCTGGCTGTGGATCCAATGTCGTGCTCGAGGCGCCAACGATTCCCACCCCGCTAATTGATAAAATTCCGGCCTCCGTTGGTCTGCGGATGCCGGCGGAGTTCGCTCATTACGTCCACGAAGAGGAAGTTCTCGGCCGCGAAGAATGGTCGATTGATCTAGGCAATTCGAATGCGGCCTTGTTCGAGCAGCTATTTGGTTTTATGTTTGAGGAAGTAACCGTCCTCACGGCCGGCGACGATCCGGAGCAATTTACCTTCGATGCGCTAATCGAACCGAGTATTGACGCTTTTGAGTTTTCGGTGCCCAATCAAAGTAAGACTGACGCATTTGCAGTATGGATTCGATACCGCATTAAAGTATTTGATAGCGACGGCGATCAGGTGGCCAACTGGCCTGTGAGCGCGTATGGCAAGAGCGAAACTACAGCGCTCAGAGGATCGCGAGCCCTGCAGCGTGCAGCTATTCTGGCGATGCGCGACGCAGCAGCGTTGATGATTATGAAGCTGGACGAAGCAACCGGTATCAGCAAAATTGCCGAGGCCAAAATTGCGATGAACGAGAACACGAATACGCCCGTAGCAGAGGAGCTCGAAAGTGAAAGCGAAGAATAGCTACGCGAAAAACTGGATGGTTGCACTGACCGCGCTAAGTTGCGTCGGTTGTGTGACATCGCGTGTCGAAGATGCCCGCGAGAGCGAAACGGGTATCAATGAAGGCGAAGCCGTAGTCATCATGGCCAAGAGCTATCATCTGGGTAACGAAACAGAAGAAAAATATATTCGCTGCGTAGAAAAAGCCATTGGCGACGGCGATGGCGGACTGCGGGTTGTCCCGCACCGTGAATTTGTAGACTTATTATTCCCGTGGTTTGAGCCGCGCACGGCACCGTCAGAAACAAAGCACCTGCCCAAACTTATGGATCACCCCGGCGTCGCAAAGCGTATTGATGAGCAAAAAATTCGCTACATAATATGGCTCGACGGCGATACCGAAAGAGTTGCCGGTGGCGGTAGCCTTTCTTGCGCCGTCGGACCTGGCGGTGGCGGCTGCTTCGGTTTCGCATGGTGGCAGAACGACGCAGATTATAAGGCGTCAGTGTGGGATCTCCAGGATCTTGAATCTGCTGGAACCGTAACGACGGACGTCACCGGAACATCCTTCTTGCCGGCCTTGGTCATCCCCATTCCACTGATCGCGAGAACACAAACCAAGGCCTGCAAATCACTCGCGGGACAATTGCAGCAGTTTATTTCCAGCGGTAACGACAGCGTCTGACGGTTTAGTTCGGTCGCCCTGCCCTAATGAATGCCTTGCGGTAGAAGTCCGATCGCAATGACCCGACAGTTACGACTTTTCCGCTCGAGGGCGCGTGCACGAACTGATTGTCGCCAATGTACATTCCGACATGCGCCATCTTTCCCTCAATACGAAAGAACATGATGTCGCCAACCTGCATCTGGCTTTTCGCTACCGGCTGAATTCCCGACCAGAGTGACCCTGTTGTGCGCGGCACATTCTTGCCGGCCCGCGAATAAGAATAGTAAATCAGCCCACTGCAATCGAAACCATTTGGCGTCGATCCACCGTATCGGTAAGGTACCCCGACCTGTTGCAAGGCAACGACGGCCGCCTGGTCAGCGGAACTATGGGACTTGCTGGTGCTCTTGAGCGGTCCTTGAGCTGGCTGCGCGGCGCAACCGACTATCGACACGATGATAAGCACACTGACGAGCCTGCGAACAATCTGGGCTGTCTGGGATATCATCACGTTACATTTCCTGCGCATCGAGAACTCAAGCTTACGTATTGCTGCCTGAACAGCCTATGAACTGCATCGCAAAACCCATCTGCCTGCTTATTGCCACCCTCACCTGCTGTGGTGCCTGCGGCGTGCCTGCGACAGAAGTACTTAGCGCCGGTGACCCGATGGCGTATTCAGTTCGCTACCAATTAACACCCAAGCCCGGCCTCGATAGGGTGGACGTAAGCATGCACGTCCGCCAAAGCAGCGACTTGCTACGCGAGATTCGATTTCCAAACGACGCACGTCTTTCCAACATCAGAGTCGACGGCCAGGCTGTGGATGCTGCAGCTGAAGTTATTTGGCACCCATCAAAGTCCGGCGGCACGCTGCAATGGTCTGTGCAAATCAGTCAAAAACGTGGTGGCGGCGGTTATGACGCCTGGCTGGGCGAGGAATGGGGCATTTTTCGCGCTGAGGACGTAATACCACGCGCAGCAACGCGGACTTTGCGTGGCGCTTTCAGCAAGACCACGCTGCAATTTGACGTACCCCGGGGCTGGGCGACTATTACTGCCTATTCCGGCAAAAATAACAGCTTCACGATCGACAAGCCGCGACGCCGATTTGACCAACCAGACGGTTGGATCGCGGTAGGTCATCTTGGGGTACGTCGCGAAACTATCTCCGGCATGCGCGTAACGGTAGCTGGGCCCGTTGGCCACTCGCTGCGGCGGATGGATATTCTTGCGCTACTTAACTGGACGCTGCCAGAGCTTGCCCGCGTTCTCCCCGAGCTGCCGCCTCGTCTTACAATAGTTAGCGCTGCCGACCCAATGTGGCGCGGTGGACTCTCTGCTCCGAATTCGCTGTACATACACGCCGACCGACCGTTAATTAGCGAAAATTCCACCAGCACTTTGCTGCACGAAGTCGTGCACAGCACTCTGCGCCTGAAAGCCGCGGAAGGCTACGACTGGATAGTCGAGGGCATCGCTGAATTTTATTCGCTCGAGCTATTACGCCGCAGCGGCACCATAGCTGAATCGCGCTTTGCTAAAGCGCTTGAGGAACAGCGCTCGTGGTCAACATCGGCAGGTGATCTTTGTCGACATTCTTCGCAGGCTGCAACCACGGCGTTAGCAGTAGTAACAATGTCCGCTCTGGCCGCCGAAATCCACGCACGGTCTGCGGGTAAAGCGTCATTAGATGGCCTGGTCCGCAGCCTGTATCAATATGACAAAGCTGTTGATTTGGGTGTATTGCAGACGATCGCGGCACAACTTGGCGGCGACAAATCAGACGTACTCGATACCGACAATCTGCCGGGTTGCCGTAGTATCGAGCCAGACAGTCAGGAA
>CAYWYT010000096.1:0-8549 GCA_964462665.1 uncultured Woeseiaceae bacterium
AATGGTTGAAGCACACGCGCAATTCAGAACTCGTTGTTGTGCTTGGTGAAGATATCGGCGCACAGCTCGGTCTGTTTTTGGCTCTCGGCTTTCTGCTGGTTGCAGCCTATACCGGCAATCCGATCTACGATGCGCTTGGCTCGATTTCTATCGGCGTCGTACTTCTCGTCATTTCAGTGTTTATAGCCTTGCGGGTGCGTTCGCTATTGGTTGGTCGATCAGCAGACCCGGAAGTGCAGGAATTAATCGAAGAAATCGTCGCTGCGCAGGGCGGCATTGAAAAAGTATTCAACATCATCACAATTCAGTTCGGCCCGGACACCATGCTCGCGGCGAAAGTGCAGATGACGCCAGGCACAAGCATAGAGTCCGCAGTTGCGGACATCAATGCACTGGAACGCACTCTAAAGGAGCGCGTTCCCAAACTGGCATGGTGTTTCATCGAACCAGATGTAACCGACTAATCGGCAGATGCCTTGTACAGATGCACATCCTGCTGCGGGTACGGGAATGAAATACCGTCGGCGTCGAAGCGCTTCTTAATGGCTTCGGTCAATTCAAACATAACGCCCCAGTAGTCTTCAGACTTCACCCACGGCCGCACGATAAAGTTGACGCTGCTGTCAGCGAGTTCTGACACGGCTATCTTGTGCGCGGGTTCTACAAGAACGCGATCGTCCGCGGCGATGAGTTCTTCAAGCGTTGCACGAACTTTGTCCAGGTCATCGTCATAGCTGACGCCGATGACCATATCCACACGGCGCGTATCATTGGCTGAATAATTCGTGATTACGCTGCCCATGACCTGACCGTTCGGCACGATGACTTGCTTGTTGTCGCCGGTCTTGAAGATCGTAGTAAATATCTCAACCTGAACGACAACACCTGCGACGCCGGCCGCCTCAACGAAATCTCCGACCTTGTAGGGTCGAAACAATACGATCAACACGCCAGACGCGAAGTTGGATAATGAACCTTGCAGCGCCAGGCCGATGGCAAGACCTGCCGCACCCAATACCGCAATAAAAGAAGTTGTCTGAATGCCTAATGCGCCGACTGCCGCAATAATGACGATCAGCATCAGCACGATGCGCGACAGGCTGAGGACAAAAGACTCAAGCGTATCGTCGACGTCTTGCTTGCGCATGATCTTGCTGACCGCTTTTAGTAGCAACCGAACCAGCAACTTGCCGACATAAAAGATAGCGATGGCTTTGCCGAGACTGATCGCGAAGTCGATGCCCGTTGTTTGTAGCATCAGGATGGAAGCGTCGAGGCTGTATTCGAGGCCGGAAGTATCTGCTAGGTCCATTGTGGTTATTCTCTATTGATTAGTGTTAGTTGCCGGTCGGTAAAGAATTAACCAGTTACCGATGAGGGTCAGAATGATGCCGAGTACTGCCGCAACTGTCCATTGGTATCCTTCAAACAGTGTGGATATGCCAAGTGCCACGATCGGAACGACGACAGCGCTGTACGCGGATTTGGCGGCGCCGATGCGACGGATCAGCGCGAGGTAGCAGCCGAAGGCAACTGCCGAGCCGAATAATGATAAATAGGTGAGCGACACGAGGTAGCCGGTGCTCAAGGAAAAATCGAGGTCCTTCCCCATCGCCAAACCGATCAGAACTGAGGTTACTCCGGCCCACGCCATCGCGTGCGCATTGACGGCAACAAGTGGCAGAGCGCGGCTGGTATTGACGACGGCGGTCATGTTGCCCAGCGACGCGATAATGGTGGCAACGAGAACGAAAGATATGCCGATCACGGTATCGTCTTGCAGGCTGATTTCCGAAATTTCGGGCCAGAAAATCAGCGCGATGCCGCTAAAGCCGATCAACGCAGCAATCAACACGCGAGCTTCAAATTCGACCCTGAAGAACAGCCGCTCAAATATGGCATTGAAAACGATCACGGTGCTGAAAACGACTGCGACCAGTCCGGTAGTGATATAGGCGGTACCGTAGTACACCATGAAATAGTTCAAACTGAAGAGCAATGTGCCCTGCAGGAAAACAAACCCATACGCATCGCGAGGCAGGGCGATCTTGCGCCGCGTCAGAAGTGCGTACGCATACAAGAGCAAGGCGGCGAGACCGAAGCGATAGCCAACTGACATCTCATTCGCGACGTCACCCAACTGGTACGGAATGACAATCCAGGTCGAGCCCCAGATCAGCACGATCGTAAGATAGAGAAGAGGAACCTGCATTCCCTGGTGACCCCCTAGTGCCCCGGTACGCCCTCGATGCCCGCTGGAAAACGGAATATCTTATAAGGACCCTGCATCTTGATATGGTCGCGGGACTGCAACACGACGTCATACAACGCGCTGTCGGCAACATATAACCAGCCATTTGGACCGAAACTGAGGGCGTCGGGCCAGCGGATTCTCGCCGAGCGAATCAGAGTGTTCGGCTCACGATCTTCGCCAATGCGGAACACTGCGCCGTGTTCGACGTCGGTGACGTAGACATTGCCAGTCGTATCCATACTCAATCCGTCGCTTAGCGGTTTTTCCGCGTAGCGTTCAACGAGGGCCGCCAATTGCGAATCAGTTGCGTTCGGGTTGGTCAGTTCGCTGAGTGCGATGCGATACAGGCTGGAACCACTCAGGGCGCCGAAATACAGCCAATCATCGTCGACGGCTATACCGTCTACACCGCCACGCAATGCGACGATGCCACCCGCAAATTTCATTTCATTACCATGATTGCGAATCACGTAGTCCTCGGCGCTGACTGAGTCGTGACCTTCGAGAACGCGACGTGCGGTCGCAGTCTCGACGTCGTAAACGATCAGAGCGGGGCTTTTCCGCCAGATACTTGCATCGGCAATAATAACCGTACGACCATCGGCAGTGACCTGCAGGTCCTGCAAAAAAGATCCGGAGGGCGCTATCAATTGGTCGAATGTCTGATCGTGAAGCAGCTCGCCTGAATCAAGGTCGAACGCGAGCAATCGAACTGCACGCATACCATGGTTGCCATGATCTATGCTCCACAATCGATTCTGCCGGTCGATGACCAAGCCGAGTACCGTGTCGAACAAGTCTCTTTGCGACTGACTGTCAGGAAACGGCACCGACGCGCCGTCTACAAACTGCAAGAGCTTATTACCTTGCGGTCGTGATTCAGGGTGCACAGTGAAAAATACTCGCCCGCCGGAACTGACGGCGACATTTCCAATCGGCTCTGGGTAGGAAAGAACTTCCTCCAGCTCATTTTCGGCAATAGCCGCCGGCCGCCCGAGATCGGGATACGGCTCGCCGCCACCGTAGCGAACCCACAGCATGGTGGTCAAAACCAGTGCCAGCAATACAAAGAACAGCAGGATACTTTTCATTGCCGTCTGCGACGCTCCGAATGTTCAATATCGACGCGGAATTCTACCTGATTGCCGCTAGCTGATCGCAATTAACCAGCAGCCGACAATCACCGCAATCGCCGCGAAACCACAAATGAGCTGCAAACGTCGGTCGCTGAGGTGGTCTCGGGCCGCCGTCAATAACATGCCCGCGAACAGTCCACACAGGAATCCCATCAGATGCGCGCCGATGTCCGTGTTTTCCCCGCCGGTCCCGGTATACATTAACAATGCGAATCCGCCGACGATGGGCCCTACGCGATAGGGCCAGCGATCCTGCGCCATCAGTTTGCCGCGCCAGACAAAACCTGCAACCAATCCTAAAGCAGCGAATACCGCGGTAGAGGCCCCTATTGCTCGATGCGTAGATTCGAGCAACAAAGTATTCAACGCATTGCCGGTCGCGGCAGCCAAAACAATACTGAGCCAGGCCACTCCCGAGCCGAGTAGCCGCCCGGCGAACAGGCCGAACATGATGCCAAAGACGAGATTGCCCGAGAGGTGTTGCAGTCCCGAGTGCAGCGTGAGCGCAGTTACGGTACGCCACCATTCGCCGGCACGAATCAGCGCGCCGTCAACCCGGCCGGACACGTACCAATCCTGTGCCCATGGCGCGAAATTGGCGATCACAGCGACCGCAATAATAATAAGCACGTAAGCAATTAGTCCGGGCACTGCATTGTGGTGTGCCAGAGGCTTTGCCACGGGCGCTATGCGCGGCGGATTCTCGTCGTCGTACTCGATCAGCTCCTGCATAGCCTGGGCCGAGAATTCCGCGGGTACCACAAGAGCACATGACGCAATGTCATCGACAATCTGAAACGGGATTTGTACTGCGGCGAGCACCAGCGCCCGATCGGAACATTCGGCCCGATTGCGGCTTTCATACACCATTCGCATGTCATCGTTCATTTTTAGTCGCGGCTAGTTATTGAGTTAAGCTAGGTGGAATTGCTAAAGAGATTGTGACCATGCGGCTTATTCTTGTTTCCGCCATCCTGTTTTTGGGGGCGTTCGTGAACAATGCAACGGCGGAAGTTACCGATGCTGATAAAAACGGTTTCTCGCTGCTGCAGGAAACGACTGTAAAGGCTGATCGAGCCACAGCCTGGATCGCCGCCGTGGACAACATCGATAAGTGGTGGAATGCAGATCATACGATTTCCGGCGACCCTGCATTGCTCAACATCGATGCGCGCCCACTGGGTTGCTTTTGCGAAAATACGGGAGGCGGCGTAGTGCATCTGCTGGTTACTACCGTTAGTCCGAACGTCAATTTACGCATGACCGGGGGGCTGGGACCGCTTGGCTTGATGGGTGTTAACGGTAACATGACCTGGGAATTCTTCGATGTTGAGGAAGGTACCAGGATCCGCTTCTCCTACGCCGTAGGCGGCTATTCTGCAGACGGGCTCGACACAATTTCCGAGGGTGTGGACTACGTTATTGGAGACGCGCTGCAACGGCTGAAAACCTACCTCGATGGCGAGTGACGCAATCTCACCCAGGCCATCGTCAACGGTGGTTCTGGTGCGACCGGCCGCAGGCGCACCTGAAGTCTTCATGGTAAAGCGGCACGCACGTGCGTCCTTCGGTTCCAAGTTTGCGTTCCCGGGCGGTGTTCTCGAAGACTCGGATGCCAGGGTGCATGATCTTTGCCAAGGTATTTCTGCCGAGCAGGCGAACAGATTATTGGCATTGGAGTCTGGTGGCCTCGAATACTACAGTGCCGCTATTCGCGAATTATTCGAAGAATCCGGCGTCTTGCTTGCGAGCCATGCTTTGTCAGTTGACGAGCTCAACGCAGCGCGCGCCGCACTCAATGCCGGGATGCTCGACTGGCATCAGTTCGCGCTTGAAAACCGACTAACACTGCAGTGCGGTCGATTGCACTACTTTAGCTTCTGGGTAACGCCGGCTGGAGCGCCCAAACGCTATTCGGCGCGTTTCTTTCTTGCCAAGGTTCCGCGAGCGCAAGCAGCGAGCCACGACGGTGGCGAGCTAACTGAGTCTTGCTGGATGACGGCTGCAGACATTCTCGCAGCGCGCAAGAATAAGGCGATGAAATTACCTTATGTGACGAAGAAAACGCTCAAGCGAATTGCGCGACTTGCAGATACCTCGGCGCTGGTTGAGTGGGCTGCTGCTTGTGGCGAGAGGGGCGTTGTATGTGATCAACCTGCATACCGAGCGGAGGAGTTCGTATGACTTCATTCGGGCCGGCAATGCCAGACTTTGCAGAAATCGCGAGTGGCGTGCGGCGACTCGTCGCACCAAATCCTTCAATGATGACCGGACCGGGTACGAACACCTATTTGCTCGGCGATGATGCGGTGGCGGTTCTGGACCCGGGCCCCGCGATGCCACGGCATATCGACAATATTATTTCCAGGTCGAGTGGCCCTATTCGCTGGATCCTGGTGACGCATACGCATCCGGATCACTCGCCCGGCGTTCGTTTACTCGCGCGCGAAACAGGTGCTGAAGTCCTCGGCATGCCGGCTCCGGAGGGACAGCATCAGGACAGGACTTTCACGGCGACGCGCGTGCTTGCGGATGGCGATGTCCTGCAGACCGATGAGTTTCGCCTGCACGCGGTGCACACACCGGGACATGCGTCGAACCATATCTGCTACCGGCACGAACAGCACAATCTGTTGTTTACCGGAGATCACGTGATCGATGGATCCACCGTCGTCATCGACCCCCCGGACGGTAATATGCGCCACTACATCGATTCCTTGCGCCGCTGCAAAGAACTTGCGTGCGCGGCGCTGGCGCCCGGTCATGGCGAGGTGATTCACGATCCTGAGCGGGCGATTGACTGGATTATTGATCACCGGCTACAGCGTGAAGCGAAAGTGCTGGCTGCGATGCAGGCCAATCCAGGGCTTTCCTCCCACGACCTGGTGCCACATGTTTACAAGGAGATTGACCCCAAGCTGTATCGCTGGGCCGAGCGTTCGCTGCTGGCGCACGTCCTCAAGCTGCGAGAAGAAGGGCAGAGTTCTTGAATTACGGCCCGACTTCGAATAGCGTACGCGGCCTGAATTCGAGGTAGCTCAGCATGACTTTCGTTGTCACCGAAACCTGTATCAAGTGCAAATTGACCGATTGCGTCGAGGTATGCCCTGTGGACTGCTTCCACGAAGGGCCTAATTTCCTCGTGATCGATCCGGATGAGTGCATTGATTGCACCCTGTGCGAACCAGAATGTCCGGTCGAAGCAATTTTCTCAGAGGACGAGGTGCCCGCGGGGCAGGAACATTTCCTGGAGCTAAATGCCGAGCTTTCGCAGCAGTGGCCGGTAATTACCGAAATGAAGGATCCGCCTGCTGACGCGGACGAATGGCGCGAAGTTAAGGACAAACTTCAGTATCTGGAGCGCTAAAACCCCGTTTGCTTTTGCGCGTCGTCGTACATCTTCGTTAAGAACGAGCGAATAGCAGGCTCCGCTTCTTCGCGCGACATCAACTGCTGTTTCTCAAGCACGATCGCCATATCCTGCAAGCTTCTCTTGCCATCAATAAGCGACATGATAAATGAGTAGATCTGGGTCGACATCGCCTGAGTTCTAAAAGACGGTGACAGCGGCACAGGTTCCTTGCCCGTGACAATCCAGTCGGGCAGGGCGCGATGTCGTGCTGGTTGTTCGACCTGACGTTCCTTGTACGCAGAAAAGGTAAACACTTTCTCTTGTCTGCCGTGACGACTTGCTGGCGAACACATATATGGAATAGTCGCTTCGGATACATACGGATCGGAGAAACCGCATTCGGCAACAATCCCCTTGGTCTCTTCCGGGCTGTATTGCAGCGCACGTTGCGGGCTGGAGAACGCCAACGAGCCGAAATTTACCCAGCGGCCGTTGTCCTTAAGCAATGAATTTATGCGCGCACCCAGCACCGGCAGGTCCTCAGTGATGATGTCTATCAGCCAGGGCGTTACGACAGTATCGAATGACTGCGGCGCAAACGGCGGTCGCAATGCATCACCCAGCAACAAATGAAATTCATCGCGAACCGTGTCGGGAGCAGACAAGGTGCGCAGCACCGCGTCGTCTTCAAGAGATTTCGGCGCGATCGGGAATTCGTGCATTTTCAATGCGTCGCCGCGTACGACCGAATTCGCAACGAACATCAACATTGGGTTGAAGTCGAGCGCGACCGTGCTGCTGCAGTCGAATTGCATGTGAATGTCATAAGCGAGTCGACCGGCGCCGGCGCCGAGTACCAATACATTGCCGAGCTCGGCGTTCTCGTGCAGGACGGCCCTGATTTGTTTCATCGACGCCTGATTTTCTTCATCACCCCAGGACCAGTCGCGGTGCACATTGGCATAATAGGTATTCAGGCCCTGGTCGACTGGTAGTCGTGTGCGCATCGCTAGATAGGTTTCGTAGTTGCCGCTGGTCGATTGCACGTCCAGTGGCTGCATCAGTTTTTGCAGGGAGCGACGATGGCTATCGATCGCATTCTTGTAGCGCTCAAGACGGCGTGTGGTCAATGGGCGTAATTCTTTGTTCTTGATCTCTGTATCGAGTTGAGCAGATTCGTGACTGAGTTGTTGCAGCGCGAACTGCATGCGACCACGCCATTCGCCCAGACTGGCTTCGGGTTCGGCGAACATCCACGGAATGCCATCGAGCAACGGAAAGTCGACCTTGCAGGCGGAGCAATGCAGGTTGTCCTCTTTTTGCGCTAGTGGCGATTTGTCGCAGCGTGGACAGGCGATGAGGTTGAGCAGAGTGTCAGACATGCGCGGAGTATAACAACGAGAAACGGCCAGTCGTGAAACGACTGGCCGTTATTCGTCTAACTTATCCCAGATCTTCTTGAGCCCAAGCGAAGCTCTCTAGACAGGACTACCGATGGTGCCATTACAGATCGGCTCAAACGCGGTGAGACTGTCCTGCAACGCCGCATTGCCGAGGCCATTGCCAGGGAATACGTTGTTGAATTGACCTTGCTCACCGTGCAGTGCCATGTAGTTAAGCAGCACCGTGTTCACTAGCAGGTTGACGTTGTTCGCCGCCGGCGTTGCAGCGCGCTGCACCGATCCGTCTGCGCTCATGTAACCTATTTGTTGATGCATGGCTTGCTCTTCTGGCGTCGCACCAATAATTACTGGTCGTCGTCCCGGGTTATAGACCAGGAAGAAGGCGCCGGCAGTGGAGGAGTTGT
>CAYWYT010000097.1:0-8522 GCA_964462665.1 uncultured Woeseiaceae bacterium
ATTCTCGCATGTCTTGCTCATCATTGATCTGATCCCATGCGGCGGCGATGCCCTCAGGTGTAAGATCGTCAGGCAGCAAGCTCATTCCCGCTGTCTCAAAGCCCTTGAATACAGCCACACTGCCGCCGCCGGCACACAAAACCTTACGGCTCGGTGCGTCGGGTCCGGACAGGAATACAACGGCGGGGCTCACAGACTCGGGCGCCATTAATTTGAAAATGGGTTCCGGGAAAAGGCCTTCGGTCATAGCCGTACCGGCGGTTGGTGCCAGGCAATTCACGTGAATGTTATTTTTCGCGCCCTCGAGGTGCAGCGTGTTCATGAGACCGACCATGGCCATCTTGGCGGCACCATAGTTCGCCTGGCCAAAATTGCCATAGAGGCCCGAACTTGATGATGTGAATACGATGCGACCGTAATTCTGCTCGCGCATGATCTCCCACACGGCCTTGGTACAATTTGCGGTGCCCATCAGATGCACTTCGATGACCAAACGAAAATCGTCCAGTGGCATTTTTGTGAACGTCTTGTCACGCAGGATGCCTGCATTGTTAATAAGTATGTCGACGCGACCCCATGCATCCATGGTCTTCGCAACCATGTCGCTTACCTGATCCATGTTAGCGACGTTCGCGCCATGTGCCATTGCCTCGCCACCGGCGGCCTGAATCTCGGCAACAACCGCAGTCGCATTCTCGGACTCGCCATCGGCGCCGCCCAGGTCATTCACCACGACTTTCGCGCCGCGCTCGGCCAACGCCAACGCATGGCAACGCCCAAGCCCTTGTCCAGACCCGGTAACAATTGCTACCTGGCCATCTAGTCTGATCGTCATTTTTCTGCCTCTATATACAAGTAAATTCGTACAGCCAGTGAACCGGCTATTTGGGATCGACCACTAATTTCCACTGCAGGTCTCGTCACTTGCAGACATACTGGCATAATTCAGCGAATCCGACCTGTCACCTTAGCGACTGCGGAAGCCACATACGCGTTTCACAAATAGCATTATGTCGGAGAGGTAAAAAATGAAGGTAATCGTCTGGATACTCGGCGCCATGGTCGCTGCGCTGATCGTCATCGTGTTGTTGGCGTTGCTGCGTTCGGATATAGATCCAGTCGAATTCGTACCGGATCCGAATATGGGCTTGACGGGCATGCTCGCTCCCAACGATGCGATCAAATCCGTGACTCTATTACTAGAGGGTGTCGGCGTTGGCCCGGAAGATATAGCAATCGGCTTGGACGACTGGATGTACACGGGCTACCGGGATGGACGCATCGTGCGTTTTCGTGCCACCGGCGAATATGAAGATTTCGCGAATACCGAAGGTTATCCGCTTGGCATGCGCATCGACCGCAACAACAATCTGATTGTTGCTGACGCGGACCAGGGCTTGCTCTTGATATCGCAGAGCGGCGCGATCGAGGTGCTCGCGATCAGCGTTGCTGGCCAGAAAATGAAGTTTGTTGACGGTCTGGACATTGCCGAAGACGGCACCATTTGGTTTACAGACGCGTCAACGCGTTTCGGGCGAAATGGTGTCACCAAGATATTTCTGGAAGGGCGGGCCACAGGTCGACTCCTGAGTTTCAGCCCCGATTCGGGCGAAGTGAAGGTACATCTGGACGACTTGAACTTCGCTAATGGTGTGGCCGTTGCTCCAGGACAGGAATATGTCCTCGTTAGTGAGACTGCGGCAGGCCAGGTTCGACGTTATTGGCTGGAGGGTAGCGCGGCTGGGACGAGCGATATTTTCATCAGCGGCTTGCCAGGGACTCCGGACAATATTTCGGTGGATGTGGATGGTTTCTTTTGGATAGGCTTTCCATCCATTCGCGACCGCCAATTGGATAAACTGAGCGACAAGCCATTCGTTCGTCGTTTGCTCGGTGCATTACCAGAAGATGCATTAATGCCCGATCGTTCGTATGCCTTTGTGGTCGCCTTTGACAATCGCGGCAATGTTGTTCAGAACCTGCAACAAGAGCACAGTGCTCTTGGCGCCACAACCGGTGCAGTTCGAGTAGGTAAGACGCTCTACATTTCGAATCTGGAAACCGACGCGATAGGTGTGCTGTAGATGGGAATAATTCAAATGATCAATTCTTACCGTTCTACCATTCTGCTTGTGTGCACGCTCTTTTTTGGAGCGGCAGCATTTGCACATCACAGTACATCAGCGAACTTCCTCAAAGACCAGATGATCGAGATCGAGGGTAAGGTCACATCGGTGCGCCTGCGCAATCCGCATGTGCGTTTCACGATTAGCGTCGTCGATGATCAAGGTGAGGAAGTCGAGTGGGTGGTCGAGACCAATTCGCTGAGTGGATTGCGGCGTAGAGACATATCCACCGACGTCTTCGCTGTGGGCCAGACGCTGCGAGTAGCAGGCAATCCAGGTCGGAAGCACGAAACCAGTTTGTGGGCGACCAATATTCTGATCAATGGCAACAGAGAGGTCGCGCTCGACCCCGGTTCGGTGCCACGCTGGTCAGACGATGCCGAAGGTTTTGCTGGACCGAATTCGATGAGGGAGGGTGATGGTTCGCGGCCAGAGCTGGGAATTTTTCGCGTCTGGAGTCACACCAAGGCGACCAACATGCTGTTCCCCGAAACTTTGGATCCAGAATTCGATCTGATGAGCTATCCGCTGACGGATGCTGCTCGTGACGCTGTAAAGGCGTTCGACCCGGTCACTCAAAATCCGACAATGAACTGCGTACCGAAAGGCATGCCGACGATTATGGAGCAGCCGTACCCTATGCAGTTCAAGGTAGAGCGCGGCAACATTGTCATCTATATGGAAGAGTATGATGCCGTTCGCACCGTACACATGCCTGTCCCCGGGGTCGGTTTGAACGTCACTGGTAGCCATTACGGCCACTCTGTCGGTCACTGGGAAGGTAATATCTTGCTCGTGCACACGGATTACATGAACTGGGGCTGGTTTAATCAACTCGGTATTCCCCTGCATGATGACGCAGAGGTAGACGAGCGCTTCATACTCGCAGCAGACGGCAGTAGATTGGACTACGAAATGACAGTGACTGCTCCATCGACCTTTACCGGGCCGGTGACGTTGTCAAAATTCTGGTTGTACGTGCCCGGGGTGGAAGTTAAGCCATACGATTGCTTGCCCGACTAAGTAGGAGCGGGTTTTGTTATTCGTCTACCTCGAGGATACCCATTTCACGCCATGAATCAATCCAGTTGATCACAACCTGGTTAAACACTTCCGGTCGTTCCCGATACGAAAAATGGCCTGCCTTGTTCGTCATCGTAAACTGTACGTACGGATTTTTCGCGGCCAGAACATCGTATAACGCCATTGCTCGCTCCAGCGGTTGCATAGGATCCTGTCGGCCCCAGTAGATCATGATCGGCATTTGCAACATGCCTTCTTCCATGATGCGTTGGTGCATCGTTCGACGATACTCATAGAAATTCGCATGCAACTCGCCGCCGATATCCGGGACACGCAATTTTGTCCGCGTAAATTCAGCCTTCTCGGTCTCGTTCATGAAGCGAACGCTTTCGGCAAACTCGTCTGTCACGTGACTTGGATCATAGGATAGCGCTTCATAACGACACCGCCATTCAGAAAACCAATCCACGCCATCTTCATCCGTCGAACACGGGGCCAACACAGAAAGACGCCGACTCGTGCCTACACTTGGCGATGCGTGCGTGCTGGCTACCAACACCATTGACTTGACCAGCTCCGGCTCCTCAGCCGCCATGTACAGCGACAAACCACCGAGCGAATGAGCAACGACGTGCACGGGAGCCAGTTCCATTGTCTTGATAAAGTCACGCATGTGCTGATGCATTGCGACTTCGTTGTAGTCATCGTCGTGCTTCGGGTTATCGGTCATGCCGGTACCGATGCGGTCAAACGCATACACATGAAAATGCTTCGACAATGTTGCGATATTGTCGACCCAAGTATTGGCACTGGCGACGCCGCCCCACGGCGCACCGTGTAACAGGATCATCGGTTCCCCGCTTCCTGCCTCGTAGTAGCGCGTACGAATACCATTCACGTCGACAAACTTGGCTTCGTATCCGCCAATTGAACCTGTCGGTGATACCTCGACATCTGCTGCGACGGCATCAGAAACAAATGCGATTACGATCAAAGTCAGACTGACATTCAGGATTCTCATTATTCGATCTCCCCTAGTGCACGCCATGCTTTCACGAACCGGATTACGGCGAAGTTGAACTCGTCCGGTTTTTCTCTGAAAGCGTAGTGGCCTGCATCATTCATCATCAAGGTTTGTACGTTCGGATTATGCTCTGCGAGAATATCGAAGAGAGCCATCGAGCGTTCGAGTGGGTGGGTTACATCATCGCGCGCCCAGACCAGCAGTATCGGCATGTCCTTTAGTTCGCCGTTATCCCGAATACGCGCGTGCATTGTGTCACGCCAGTTATCGAAGTTCGCCCGAAACGGTGCGCCTGCTCCGCCGTCCCGATAGAAACGCGTCCACTGTACTTTGGCGCCGAGATTCATTGTTTGCAGGGCGAGAATGAACTCATCGTCCAGATGTGAGTTGTCGTAGGACAAGCTTTCGTAACGACAAATCAGCTCGTCCATCCAGGGGCCGATCTCCTGACCGTAAACCTCCCATGGGCACTCCGCCAGCGCTTCCTCGCGACTGTCTTCACCGACATCAGGTGCAGCAGTGGTACTGGAATAAAGAATCAGCGATTTCACCAGGTCGGGTCGTTCCACCGCGAGGAACAAGCTGATACCGCCCTCGGCATGAGCAACAATATTCACGGGGCCAACATCCATCGTCTCGATAAACCCAATGAGGTGTTTTATTTGCCCTGCAATCGTGAAATCAGCCGCGTCGGCTCGACCAGGATTCCCTGTCAATCCATTGCCCAGCTTATCCGGCGCGAGAACCCGGAACTCTTTAGACAGGCCTTCAATATTGCGGGACCAGTCGTTGGCGCTGGAGGTTCCTTCCCAAGGGCCACCGTGAACCAGCAACAAGGGGTCGCCCGATCCCTGATCGTAGTAGCGTGTACTGACGCCATGGACGTCAACGGTTTTCGCGGCGAAGCCACCGATGGAGGCAGTTGTTGGCTCGTCAGCCGATACGACACAACAATGGAACATTAGCCAATAAACCGCCAGGGAGGCGCCGCGCTTAATTCCTGTCATTTTTTCACCCAATAGTAATTTGCTGTTCGAAAAACTGCAGTTTCTTGCTCAGTCGGAATATCGAGTATATAGCACGAATCGCGAGTTTTTCGACAAAATGAAACCAGTACGTCGCCACTATGAGGTCTTTTCTACGCCATTATCCCTCGGCGGCGCGGTGGATCCCCGAACCACCAGACGAGGCTGCATGCGAAGCACCAGTGAATCATTGCTGTTCCCTTTGATGTCTTCAAACAAGGTTGTGGCCGACTGGCAGCCCATTTTGTACAGCGGCGTGTTTATCGTAGTGAGCGCCGGAACCATGCGCGACAGCATCGGCATGTCATTAGTACCAACAACCGAAATATCCCGTGGTACTTTTAGGCCAGCCTCGTTCAGCGCATCGATGCAGCCCAGTGCAATCAGATCGTTACCTGCATACACAGCGGTAAATGAATCGGCGCGCTTAAGGAGTCTCTCGCATGCAGCGTGACCTTCCTCGACTGTATATTTCGCAGTGCCTTCGACTAAACCGCTTTGCAGTTCGTGAATTTTCATAAAGTCGCGATAGGCGTCCAACCTCTCGACACCCGTTGAGGTTTCTTCAGGACCGGAAATACAGGCTATGCGCCGGTGTCCAAGATCGTGAAGGTGCTCCATGGCTGTACGCACGCCAGTCCCTTCATCGAGGATCACCGCATTGACACCTGCATTGCGAACGGTGCGATTCACCAGCACGAATGGGATTTCATACTTGATGCATTCGTCAACGGTTGGGTCGGATAGTCGGGCAGTGGCGATGATAATGCCCTCAATCCCGCGGCCACGCATACTGCGAAATGCACTGCGCTCTTTGATCGGATCGTCGTCCGTGTTTGAAGTAATGACTGTGTAACCTTCGCTTTCGGCGATGTCCTGTATCCCGCGGATGATTGGCGGAAAGATCGGATTGGTGATATCAGGAATGAGTACGCCGACCACAAACGAGCGATTGCGTCGGAGTGTCGATGCGGCAATGTTGGGAAGATAGCCGAGTTTTTCGGCGGCCTTTTCAACCGCGCGCACGACCTTCGGTGAGATCTTTTGCTTTTGATCGGCGTTTAGCGCACGTGACACGGTCGAGTGATGCACGCCAACCATATCGGCAATATCACGAATCGTTGGCGTATTCTGGCGGCCTTTCTTCATTGTTTTCGATCAATACGCGTTAGCAACAAAAAGGTCTTGCGCCGGGAACAGCGTTATCACCCGGCAACCATCTTTTGTGACGACGACTTCTTCCTCGATGCGAGCGGCGCCACTGCCATCAGCGGCGGGGCAGTAAGTCTCCAAAGCGAACACCATGCCTTCCTCGAGTTCAAAGGGTTGGTCGAAGGAAGTCAGGCGGCTGATAATAGGTCGTTCGTGCAGAGCAAGGCCAAGCCCATGACCAAACTGTAAGCCGAACGCTTCCATTTCATTGTCGAATCCAAACTCAGTGGCTGCGGGCCACATCGCTGCGATAGTGTCGGTTGAAGTACCTGGTTTTACCGCGTTGATGGCGACATCTATCCACTCTCTGGCTTGCTTGTAGGCATCGATCTGACCCTGTGTCGCCATGCCGACGTTTAGCGTGCGGTAATAACAGGTTCGATAGCCCATATAAGACTGAATGATGTCGAAGAAAGCCTGATCACCGGGCCGATACATTCGATCCGTAAAGTTATGTGGATGTGGCGCGCAGCGTTCGCCCGATACGGCGTTGATTGCCTCAACATCGTCGGAACCGTTGTCGTACAAAAACTTGTTCGCGATGGCGACCATTTCGTTTTCACGTACGCCCGGTTTCAATTCCTCGGCGAGCAAATGGTAGGCGCCGTCGACCATCGAGGCGGATTGATTCAGCAGGACGATTTCGTCCATGCTCTTAATCTGACGTGCATCGAGCAAGACCTGCTGCGCGTCTCTGACGTCGAGACCCTCTTGCTGCAGTGCGAACAGCATCGGCGGTTCCACGATATCGACGCCCAGCGGCATATCAGCGACGCCTTCAAAACGCAGTAGGTCTGCGATTTCTTTTGCCGCCTTTTTGAACAGTTGTGCTTCTTCCGACACCGAGCCGCGCAAGCCAAGCATGCCCGCGCGACAACGGTCGGTCTTGAGCCACGGCGCGTACATTCGATGATGTGCGGCCGCGGACCCAAAGTCCCACAAGTACGGGTCGGCGCTGCCGGTAAAAAGCGTATATCGACAAATCTTGTCACGGCTCCATTCGCCGATGACGCTACTGGTCAGGTAGCGGATGTTGTTGTTGTCGAAACACAAAACCGCTCCGAGCTTGGAATTCGCCAAAGCCTGCTGTGCCCGGGCGACCCGGTAACGGTGCAAACGGCGAAAATCCACGCGTTCTTCAAAGTCGACATTTGCGCGACCCGGTGACGCTATGGGCCTGTCCCAGTTCCAGCGCGGATCGAGGTCCGTTGAATTGATGCCGGTTATTTCGCCAGGATTTGCCATTCGTTGGTCCTCTTTAGGGATTTGGGTTGCTACTCTGCATACGTGTGCATACACTATAACACCATGCCAACCTACATTTATGAAACTGTTCCGGTCGATTCCGACAGCGAACCACGTCGCTTTGAGGTAACTCAAAGGATGATGGACGATCCTCTGAAAACTGATCCGGTATCCGGCGAACCCGTTAAACGAATTATCACCGGTGGTGTTGGCATTAAACTCAAAGGTCTCAAGCGCAGCACGGTTGTTAACAAGCACAGCGCCGCAGCAACGGCGTGCGGTTGCGCGACCGGTAAGCCGCACCGGCATTAATATAGTGGCTCCGGGAAGGGCAGCTGACTAACGGCTGCGCGCGACCAGCGACTCCCTGATTTCATCGATTTGCGGTCGCAGCCTGCGTGCCTGTTTGCCCAGGCAATGTTTGTCGCGCGGGCATGATGAGCTTCGCGGACAAATAATGGTCGCTGGTTTCTGACAACCCTCGGCGATCCAGCCGATATTCAGAATCTTGCCAACACTTTCCAGCTGAGCGCGTGCCTCTGGCGGAATGTCACCGCTGCCGCCACCTGCGTTACAACTTGCTTCAATTGCGTCAATCGTTTCGCGTGGATCGATATTCTGCGCGCGTAATGCCGGTGCCAGATCGACGCCGGCGCAAAGTACATGCGGATTGCCAGCCGCGTCGCGACTGCGAACCGACTGGCAGGTGTACAAACGCTTGTCGTCCCCGCTACGCAGAACCGAGATCTGGGAGGACGGTTTGGTCGATTTTGTAGCAAACATTCGAAACACGGCCCAGTGCTGGCACGGGTCCGACACCATCGTCATGTTGCCCCAGGGCAGGGGAATGCCGTTGCCACGATAGAC
>CAYWYT010000098.1:0-8440 GCA_964462665.1 uncultured Woeseiaceae bacterium
AATTCGTAGCTATGCGGAATATTGGCATGTGTTACTAATTCGCTCAATGGATGTTGCTACTGAATGATGGACAATGTTCCGGAATTCTGCAAATCGTGTTTTATCCGAAAATGGCCCTTACTTATGCCATTTTCAACTAATAGGGCGCTGGATCGGCATGCCAAATTGGAATATCCGCCGGTTCAGCCCTTTTTGATGTCGCGGTATTTGTCCGGCGATATGCCCATCGACTTCTTGAATATTCGGGAAAAGTAATAGGGGTCGCGATAGCCTAGCTCTAAAGCGACCGTTTTCACGGGTTTACCGCTCAAATCGAGTAGCCGGCAGGCTAGTCGCATACGCAGATGGATGAAATAGGCCATTGGTGATTGGCCTGTTTGACGACGGAAGCGTTCGGAGAAGTGGCTGACTGACATGCCGGCTTCGCGGGCGAAGTCCGCAAGTCGCAGGTTTTCATTCAGATTGTTTTGCATGTACTCAATAGCCGACTCGATGCTTGAGCGATGCGGGCCGGAGCGTTGTTCCATCGGCAACGACTGATTGCGATACAACAGCAGCGACAAGATGTGCTGCGTCGCCTGCGCCGCATAGATTAACGTCGGCAGGCCATAGCCGTCATCCAATGCGTCGAGACAATAGCGAAACAGCCGCACGGCCTCGTCCTTGGCGGAGGGCTCGATTGGAATTGCTTGACCGACTCGCGGAATACGATCGAGGTAGTAGTCCGCATCGTCGCCAAGAAAATGCACCCAGTATATGGACCAAGGATCGTCATCGGCCGCCCAATAGGTGTGTGGCGTATCTCTTGGAATAATTAGCAGATGGTCTTTCTTGAGGTGAGCGCGTTGACCATTGATCTCGACGAAGCCGCGACCGGCTGTGCAGAGCATCAGATGGTCCTGACCGGCGCCGCCAGGTCGTTGCCGGAAATGATGACCCGCTTTCGGAAACCAGCCCATATCGGTCGGGTACACGGAACGCACCAGCGGGTGTTGCCGTGCGCGCGCGAGTATCGGCCGCGGAATGACAAACATGTCCTGACCGGCGAAGCCTTCGCGAAGCTTAAGAGTGTTGACCTCCATCGTAAGAATATCCATCACTTCACCCAAAATGTCCATTTTCAAAGGCCTTTCCCGATGCCTATGCTAGGAAGAATTTCAGATACGAGATCGAATGGCCTTGTCGAGTCGTTACCAACACGAGCTGTCACCAGGTGGACTGGATGCTGTCCGGCTGCAAAACGACCGCGTAGATATTGCCATCGTGCCGCAGGCCGGAGGCAAGATTGTTGATCTAATTGACCGTCGCACGGGCCGTAACTGGCTATGGAAAAATCCGCATATCCCGATTTCTATCGCAGAGCCCGGCAGTGATTTCGGCAAGCAACAGGACTCTGGTGGTTGGGATGAAGTGCTGTTGTCGGTCAAACCGGGTCGTATTCGCACAGCAAGTGAGCACATTGCCGCAATTCCGGATCACGGCGATTTGCTGGCTAGCGAGTGGACCGTCGAGAACCTGCAGGTTGATGCAAACGATGACCTTATTTGTGCGATGGCGACGACAGGCACTGCGGCACGCTATCGATTTGAACGGCGCATCCGGATTCCGGCCAATCGCGCTGTCGTGGAGCTGAGTTATTGCCTGCGCAACGATGCCGATGAAGCCTTGCCAAGCTATTGGTGTGCTCATCCATTGCTGGCGATCGGGCCGGACAGCGTAATCGATATTGCCGGCAACATGCCGCTTCGGGTCGAGGATGTGAACACCCGGGCATACAGCGCTGAGGAAACCGAGCAACGCTGGCCGCATTTGTTATTACGCAACGACGAGTCACTCGATCTTTCGCAAAGTTTCGCAAGTAATGCTGTCCGGCGATCGTTCGCAAGCAAGATATTCGTGACCTCTCCGGAGAATGGATCCGCCAGTGTCTTGCTCAAGGACGGCTCGCGCCTGACATTCCGCTTCGATCCGGAGGAACTGCCCTGGCTGGGCTTGTGGATTAACAACGGTGCCTGGTCCGGCTGCGGTTCTGAGCCATACACTAATCTGGGTATCGAGCCGGCGACCAGTCCTTACGATTGCGTGAATGAGGCTATCGAAAACGATGCCGTGCAGTGGCTGCAGCCAGGCGAGGAGCGACGCTGGTCGCTCGAGCTTGAGATGCAGGGGTGAGCGATATGCTGATTCACGCCAGCGCACCCGCGCGCGTCAACATCATTGGTGAACATACCGACTACAACGGCGGTTTGGTTCTGCCGACCAATACTGCGATTTTCACTCGAGTGATGGCCAGTCCACGCGAAGATCGTGTACTTCGAGTGAGATCCTCAACAGTTGATGACACGCAGTCTTTTACTCTCGATGACTTGCGACCTGGCGAGACAAGTACATGGATCGAGTACGTCAAAGGTGTCGCGGCGGGACTGCAAAAAGCTGACATTGCGTTGCGCGGTGCGGAGCTGTTGATCGATAGCGACATTCCACTCGGAGCAGGACTGAGTTCATCGGCGTCGCTGGAGCTGTCCGTCGCCAAAGCGTTGTTGGGCATCTCAGGTGAGAGTATCTCCGACCGCGATCTGGCGCTGCTGTGTCAGCAGGCGGAACGTAGCTACGCTGGCGTGCAATGCGGCATCATGGATCAGTATTCTCTGGCCTGCGCTCAATATGGGAATGCGCTCTTACTTGATTGTCGATCCCTACAAACTCAGCAAGTGCAGTTGCCCACGGATATCGCGTTTATCCTGACTGATAGCGGCGTGCGCCACAGCCTGACCGATGGCGAGTACAATAACCGCTCGGAAGAATGTGCGACTGCGGTCGCGTTGCTGGCTGAATCATTACCCGGCGTGAAATTGCTGCGTGACCTGCGTCTTGCAGACCTGGAAGCGAGAAAAGCGACTTTGAATGAAACCTTATACCGCCGCTGCAGGCATGTAGTCACTGAGATTCAACGAGTTCAGGATACCTTCGATGCGCTCGAGGATAATGATTTGCAAGAAGTAGGTTCATTGTTAAACGCTTGTCACGAAAGTTTGCGTGATGACTACGCTGTCAGCTGCGCCGAGCTGGATGAACTGGTCGAGTGTGCCAACAGCAGCGACCTGATTTTCGGCTCACGCATGGTGGGTGCCGGTTTTGGTGGTTGCGTCCTGTCAGTGTGTCGCAAGGATGATGCAGTGGCGGCCGCCGCAAATATTCAGGCGCGCTATGCGGCGGTTAGTGGCAGCAGACCATGGCAACACCTTGTAACGCCAGCACATCCGGCCAGAGTAGAAAATGAGTAATTCAGATCACTCACATGCGCGACGCAATGCACTAACCGGCGAGTGGGTTCTCGTTTCACCGCATCGCCTGCGTCGCCCCTGGCAGGGCCAGCTCGAGACGACCGACGTCGAAGCATTGCCGGCCTATGACGACGAGTGCTATTTGTGTCCGGGCAATGAACGCGCAAACGGCAGTACCAATCCGGCTTACTCCGGCGCGTTTGCTTTCGACAATGACTTTGCAGCCCTAACCGCAGCCAGCGACGTCGACTCACCTGCGCATCCATTGTTTGAGTCTCGCGCCGAGTCTGGTTGTTGTCGCGTGCTGTGTTACACCGACCGCCACGACTTGCGCCTCGCAACGATGGATGGCGCAGGATTGACGGCGGCGCTTGAGGCCATGATCAGCGAATTTTCCGCACTCGATGTTCGCGACGATATCGGCTACGTCCAGGTGTTTGAGAATCGCGGCAACATGATGGGTTGCAGTAATCCGCACCCGCATGCGCAGGTCTGGGCAACGTCAAATGTTCCGTCCGAACCGGCGAAGGAACTAAGCTCGCAGTTGGACTATTGGCAGGAGAACGGAAGCACTTTGCTCGGTGACTATCTGCAGGCTGAGCTTGCTGACGGTGCTCGGGTTGTTGTGGCAAGCGAACACAGTGTAGCGGTCGTGCCGTATTGGGCAGTGTGGCCGTTTGAAACTCTCTTGTTACCGCGAAGAGTCGTTGCGGCACCAACAGAACTTAGTGCCGACGAAGTTGCCGATCTGGCGGCTACGCTGGGCCAGGTCCTGGCCAGCTACGACAGTTTGTTCGGCGTCGCTGCGCCTTACTCGCTTGGCTTGCATCCGCGACCGTCCGATGGAACGCAGCATCCGGAATGGCAATTTCATATTCACGTCTATCCACCCTTGCTACGGTCTGCGACGATTCGCAAACACCTTGTCGGCTTCGAAATGCTTGGTATGCCGCAGCGCGATCTCACAGCGGAAGTTGCTGCCGAAAAACTCCGCCAATCTCTATAAAGGTAAGCTCAGGAATGACTAGACCAATCAAGCTCACGCTATTGCTGATGTGCATCGTCGGCTGCAGCAGTGAAAGCGGGCGACCCCACTGGAATAACATCGATGTTATTCGTGAGAACGTTGCGCCGCCGCGGGCACATTTCGTGGGCTATGCAACGTCAGAGGAAGCGCTCGCAGGTAATCTGGCTGCCAATTCTCGCTATCGATCGTTAAATGGTGACTGGAAGTTTAATTACTCCGACTCACCAGCTATGCGGCCGACGGATTTCTACAAGAACGACTACGACGTTTCTGCGTGGCCCGATATTCCGGTGCCATCAAACTGGGAGCGAGAAGGCTACGGATACGCAATCTACGTCAATGTTCCATACCCGTTCGAGATAGACGAGCCGAATGTTCCGACTGAAGAAAACCCGGTTGGGTCCTACCGGCGCAATTTCGATGTGCCAGATGCGTGGTCAGGCGACGAAGTATTCCTGGAGTTCGGTGCGGTTAGTTCCGCGTTCTACGTTTGGATTAACGGCGAGTACGTCGGTTATAGCGAAGGTAGTAAAACTCCTTCCGAATTCAACGTTACTGACTTCGTTAATAGTGGCGAGAATACCGTCGCGGTAGAAGTGTATCGCTGGAGCACAGGCAGCTATCTCGAGGATCAGGACTTCTGGTCCTTGTCGGGCATCCAAAGAGACGTTCGGCTGTACGCACGACCGACGGCCAGGGTTCGCGATTACTTCGTACATGCCGATTTGCAAAATGACTATCAGGACGGCCTGCTCACGCTGGAGCTCGAATTTGCCAACGACAGCGAAGTCCCGGTTGAGAAAGAAGTTCGCGTTGAGGTCAGAGACGGCGACGAAGTCGTGCAAGTAGCGAACGCAACGGTGCAGGCGACGCCGGGTGCCTCGATGACCGAAGTGACAATGTCTTTTGAAAACGTAAAGACCTGGTCGGCCGAGATACCGAATCTATACACATTGCTGATCGCGGTAGAGGGCGACGAATCCATTGCTCAGGCGATCGGCTTTCGCAGCTCTGAGATTATCAATGGCGGCTACCTGATCAACGGCAAGCTCGTGAAGTTAAAGGGCGTTAACCTGCACGAACACCACGATGACAAAGGTCATGTCGTTGATGAAGAGACCATGCTGACTGATATCCGCCTGATGCAGGGCGCGAACCTGAACGCGGTACGCAATTCACACTATCCGCAGCCTGAGCGTTGGTACGAACTGACGAGTGAGCACGGGCTGTACATGATTGATGAAGCAAACATCGAGAGTCATGGCTACGGTTACGACCACGACAAGACGCTGGGCAACAAGCCGCACTGGATGGCGCACCATCTTGATCGCACCCAGCGGATGTTGGAGCGCAGCAAGAACTATCCGTCGGTCGTAATCTGGTCGCTCGGCAATGAGGCCGGCGATGGCGTGAATCTCGGCGCGACCTACCAATGGATCAAGTCGCGTGACCTTTCCCGCCCGGTGCAATACGAGACGGAAGGCAACCTCGAAGAGGTTGGCGAGCGTCACTCCGATTTTCATTCAAGCATGTACTGGCGTCACTGGGACCTGGAACGGTATTCCGAAGAGCCGAATGACCGGCCATTTGTTCTTATCGAGTACTCGCACGCCATGGGTAATTCGTCGGGTAATCTTTCCGACTATTGGGATGTGATCAATCGCTACGACAACCAGGCAGGTGGTTTTATCTGGGACTGGGTAGACCAGGGTCTGCTAGAGCATAATGAAGACGGCGTACCGTATTGGACTTACGGTGGCGACTACGGTCCCGCGGATGTGCCGTCGAGCGGCAACTTTAATTTTAACGGTCTGGTGTTTCCTGATCGGCGCATTCAACCGGCGTATTGGGAAGTTAAGCGTGTCTATCAACACGTCGAGTTCGAGCTGCTCGATTTTGATCGCGGCACAGTGAAGATTAACAACAATTATGACTTCATCGACCTGTCCGAATTCGAACTTGAGTGGGAGGTAACGGCTGACGGCAAGCCTGTGCAAGGCGGCGCTGTGCGTGCATTGGAGGTCGGGCCGGAGAGCCAGGGCATTGTGCAATTGCAGTACAATCCTCGTAACTTGCGCGCGGGACCCGAGTATCACCTCGACTTGCGGCTGGTTGCACCTGAGGCGCGTGGCCTGATGCCGGCGCAGCACGTGTATGCGACCGCCCAGTTCGAACTGCCGTCACAAATTTCCGGGTTCCTTGCTGCGGCCGAAGAGTCCGACGCGCCCACGGTTAAGGTCACCGACACGGAGGCCATGATTAGTGGCGACGACTGGTCTGCAACAATCAATCGCGACAGCGGTTTGCTGACGTCATATCAGTGGGCGGGAAAAGAGCTGTTACTCACTCCATTAACGCCGAACCTGTGGCGTGCGCCGACCGACAACGACTTCGGCAACTATATGCCGGATTGGGCTGCCGTCTGGGAGCAGGCTGGTGGTACCCGCAAGCTGGAGTCAGTGCGGCAGGTGCTTGGCTTGCAAGACAAGATCGCTTTCGTCGCAAGTTTTAGTATTGCCGATGGAGATGGGGCGAAGATTGCTACCTGGGAAACGGCATACGCGTTTAGCAATGATGGACGACTACATGTTACGAACCTCTTTGTGCGTAACGACGGCACGCCTATTACGCCGCGCGTCGGCATGAATGTTGAACTGATCAGTGAGTTGGATAACGTGCAATGGTTTGGTCGCGGGCCGTTCGAAAACTATTCCGACCGCAAGCTGGGCGCGAATGTTGGCCGCTACAAGAACGCCGTGGCTGATCACTACGTGCCATACATGCGGCCGCAGGAAAACGGTTACAAGACCGACACGCGTTGGTTATCGCTGGACAATGGCAGCGATGCGGGGGTTCTGATTGTTGCCGATGAGCAGATCGGCTTCAGTGTGCATCACAATCGAATGTCGGACTTCGTTCCGCCGGTGAAAATAGCAATCACCAGTGAGGATGGTCCGGGTGCGAGAGACAATGACAAACGAGTCAATGTTCATGTCAGTGATGTCGTCGCAAGAGACATTGTTTCGCTCAACATCGACTACGGACAGATGGGGGTTGGCGGTGATGACTCGTGGGGTAAACACACCTTGTCGAAATACTCGCTTACTGAAATGGAATATCGCTACGGCTTTACGATGATTCCGTATGTTCCAGGCGACGGACGTCTGGACAAGCTGACCAGCCGCTAGGCAAGAAAAAAAAAGAGAATAGCCATGCATCTAACATCACTGGATTTCACCGTTGTCGCTATCTACGCAGTCGCTCTGCTGTTCATCGCACAGTGGGTTTCGCGTGAGAAAGCCGGCCATAAAAAAGATACCAAGGACTACTTCCTGGCTGGCAGGTCATTGCCGTGGTGGGCGATCGGCGCGTCATTAATCGCTGCGAACATTTCTGCCGAGCAAATCATCGGCATGTCGGGGCAAGGGTTTGTCGTCGGCATGGCCATTGCCTCGTACGAATGGATGGCGGCGCTGACGCTGATAATAGTCGGCAAATATCTGCTGCCTGTTTTCCTGAAGCATGAAATCTATACGATGCCGCAGTTCCTGGAGCAGCGTTACGATCATCGTGTACGCATGGTGCTGGCAACCTTCTGGCTAGGCGTCTATGTGTTCGTCAACCTCACCTCCATTCTTTGGCTTGGTGCACTCGCCATCAACGCAATTACGGGCCTGGATCTGACTTACGCAGTCATTCTACTGGCAGCATTTGCCGCTGCTTATTCGCTGTACGGTGGCCTAAAAGCCGTCGCTCTGACCGACATTATTCAAGTCGTGTTGCTGGTCTTTGGCGGATTGTTGATTGCCTATATTTCGATGGACAAGATTTCCGGTGGTCAAGGAGCGTTCCTCGGGTTCCAGATGGTGCTTGAACAGGTGCCAGAGAAGTTTGACATGGTCCTTGCGAAAGATAGTCCGCACTACATGAGCCTGCCAGGCATTTCAGTGTTGGTTGGGGGTATGTGGGTAATGAACCTGTCGTACTGGGGTTTTAATCAATACATCATTCAACGCGCGTTGGCGGCTAAGAGCAATCGCGAGGCGCAAAAGGGCATTGCCTTTGCCGCGTTTCTAAAAATGTTGATGCCGATCCTGGTTGTGCTGCCAGGTATTGCGGCGGTGATTCT
>CAYWYT010000099.1:0-8423 GCA_964462665.1 uncultured Woeseiaceae bacterium
TGAACCAGGGTTTGTGTTGATCGACAAGGTCAACGAAATGAACAACAACTGGTTCGATGAGAATATTCGTGCAACGAATCCTTGTGGGGAGCAGCCGCTGCCGCCGTATGGTTCCTGCCTGCTGGGTTCGGTGAATTTGACCCGATTTGTTGTGGATCCTTTCGCAGAAGGTGCTCGCTTTGACTGGGATGCATTCCGCAAGGTGGTCAAAGTATTCACTCGCATGCTGGATAACGTGGTTGAGATCAACGGTTTGCCGTTGCCACAACAACGCAATGAGATTCAAAGAAAGCGCCGCCACGGCATGGGCTTTCTGGGTCTGGGATCAACCACCACTATGCTGCGTATGAAATATGGCGATGCGCAGGCGGTTGCGTTCACCGAGGAAGTGGCACGTCAGCTGGCGTTGGCTGGTTGGCAAGAAGCATTGGACCTGGCGCGCGAGAAAGGTCCGGCGCCGATCATGAACGAACAGTTTGAAGTCACAGAAGAAATGCTGCGCAAGCGACCGGAGATGTTGGCAGACGGTTATCAGGCAGGCGACAAGGTTGCCGGGCGGATTTTGCACGCACGCTACAGTCGCTACATGCAGAGGATTGCAGCTGAGGATCCGGCGTTAGTAGACGCATTGGCAGAAACGGGCGCGCGCTTTACGCATCACAGTTCAATTGCGCCGACCGGTACAATCTCATTGTCGCTGGCGAATAATGCGAGCAATGGCATCGAGCCAAGCTTCGCGCATCACTATTTCCGCAACGTGATTCGACAGGGCAAGAAGACCAAAGAAAAGGTCGACGTCTTTTCCTTCGAACTGCTTGCGTATCGCACTCTCGTTAATGAGGCAGCATTGCCAGAGGGAGCAGTGGAGGACACAGGCAACAATTTGCCGGATTATTTCATTACGGCAGAGGACGTCTCGCCGAAAGCGCATGTCGATATTCAGGCAGCGGCACAGAAATGGATCGATTCGTCGATTTCCAAGACCGCCAATGTACCGACCGACTTTCCGTATGAGGAATTCAAGGACGTCTACCTGTACGCGTACCAGCAGGGTCTGAAGGGTTGTACAACGTTCCGCTTTAACCCGGAAGCGTTCCAGGGTGTATTGGTTAAAGAAAAAGACCTGAAGAAGACGGTGTACACCTTTGATCTGGCCGACGGCTCGAGCGTCGACCTTAGAGGCGACGAAGAGATTGAATACGATGGCGAGGTACACACCGCCGCCAATTTGTTTGATGCTTTGAAAGAAGGCTATTACGGAAAATTTTGAAGCCTATAAATAGAACTAAAGAGAAAGAGCGAAACAGATGATTAAGATTGACGAAAAAATTATTGGCTACGCGGTCGCAAAACCGGATGCCGAAGTAAAAACAGACAAACCTGACTACAAACGTGAGGGCGGTGGCGAGAGTGGTGCTGAAGTCATTCGCATGCACGAAAAGCTGGAGCGCCCGGAAGTACTGGTTGGCTCGACTTATAAGGTTAAGACGCCGATGTCAGATCATGCGATGTACGTGACCATAAACGACATCATTTTGAATCAGGGAACCGAGTTCGAGAAGCGCCGACCATTCGAGATTTTCATTAACTCGAAGAATTTGGATCATTACCAGTGGATTGTTGCACTAACGCGCATCATGTCGGCTGTGTTTCGCAAGGGCGGCGACGTCGCGTTTCTGGTTGAAGAGTTGAAGGCGGTCTTCGATCCGCGCGGTGGATACTGGCAGCCGGGTGGCAAATTCATGCCATCAATCATTGCTGAGCTTGGCTATATCATTGAAAAGCACCTGATCACTATTGGATTACTGGCGCAGCCTGTTCTGGATGCGGGCCAGAAAGCAATGCTCGAGCAAAAACGCGCTGAGTACGAAGAGGGGCAGAAGCAGCAGGATGCGTTCTCCAAGAGCGACTACCCGGCAGGTGCTCTGCTGTGTGCCAAGTGCAGTACCGCGGCCGTTATCTTGATGGACGGTTGCAAGACCTGTTTGTCTTGTGGCGATTCCAAGTGTGGATAGGCAAGTGTGGCTAGCCCGGCAGCGGCTTTCAGCATAGGCTCATAGCCGCAGCAACGCCGGTGCGCATTCTCTATAATCTGCTCGCCTACCTGCTGCAAATCCCGGTAGCGGTGTACTGGCTGGTTCGAGCAATCGGCAATAGCACGTATCGCGACGGGTTTGGGCAGCGCTTCGGTTTCGGTTACCCGAAATTTTCACGCTGTATATGGATTCACGCGGTATCCGTCGGCGAGGTGCAGGCAGCGGCGCCGTTGATTCGGCAGGTGTCCAAGCGGTTTCCAGATCGCCAACTCCTGATTACTACTGTGACGCCGACTGGCGCAGCGCACGTAAGAGCATTGTTTGGCGATACGGTCGCGCATTCCTACATACCCTTTGAACTACCTGTCGCGGTGGATCGCTTCTTCAACAATACGCAGCCAGAACTCGCGCTAATCATGGAAACCGAGATTTGGCCGAATCTATATCGCGGTTGTGGTGTTCGTGAGATTCCGTTGATTCTTGTCAGCGCACGAATATCGCCGCGATCGCTGGACGGCTATCGCAAAGTTTTGCCGCTATTCAAAGAAACACTCTCGCACGGCATCATCATCGCGGCGCAAAGCAAAGCAGATGCGGATCGTTTTCGATCACTCGGCGCAAGTTCAGTTCGGACCTGGGTGATTGGCAACATCAAATTCGATATTGAATTACCTGCAAACCTGGCTGCAGACGGGCGCCAACTGCGTGCAGAAATGTTTGCAGATCGGCCGATATGGGTAGCGGCCAGTACGCACGATCAGGAAGAGCAGCAGGTGCTCGCGGCGCACGCTGCGCTTAAAGCTCAGTACCCGAGCTTGTTACTGGTGCTGGTGCCACGCCACCCGCAACGTTTCAACGACGTACGCAAGCTCCTGGAGCAGCAGAAATTCACCTATGCCAGCCGCACCAAAGATCAAACCTGTGATGCAGCCACCGAAGTGTTTCTGGTCGACACGATGGGTGAGCTACCGCTCTTTTACGCTGCTAGCGACATTGCATTCGTTGGCGGCAGTCTGGTGCCGGTAGGTGGCCACAATCTACTTGAGCCAGCTGCACTGGGTCTGCCAGTGATTAGCGGGCCGAACGTATTTAATGCTCAGGAGATAGCGGATATGTTCGTTGAGAACGGGGCGTGCACGATCGTCCAGGATGCGCCCGAGCTTGCAGTAGCCGTTGGTACGTTGATTGCAAATCCCGACGCCGCCAAAGCGATGGGCGAACGCGGTCGCAAAATAGTGCTGTCTAACCGCGGCTCGCTGGCCAAATTACTGAGCCTGCTTGAGCCCTTGATAGTCGATTCCTAGGCAAATCGCGCGCTAGCTTTCTGCCTCTGCAGCAAACTTTTCCTCGGGCGTCGGTCGATCGATAAGCCAGCGATCGATTACCTCAAGATCCTGGATCTGTAAATTCCCAGCGGCTTGCTTGAGTCGCAAATAATTCATCAGGTAGTCATAGCGTGCCTGGTAGAAATTCGTGATCGCAACATACAAAGCAAACTGCGAATCCAAAACATCAACAATAGTTCTCGTTCCTACGTCGAAGCCAGCCTGAGTCGCCTCGAGTGCTGTAGTACTGGACTTAACGGCCTGGTTCAACGCTTCAACGCGACTTTTCTCAGACAGCACGCCCAGATAGGCGTCCCGCGTTTGTCGTTCTGTCTCACGCGATACTCGCTGTAACTGCTGCGTTGAGGCCCGGTGCAGGTAAACGGCTTCCTGAACGCGTGATCGGTTTGCACCGCCCGCAAACAGTGGGATATTGAATTGAATACCGATGCTGTCGCTGTCAAAATTACTATCAGCGGGCAAAAACCCAAACCCAGTATTACTGTCTAAATCTCTGTCGGATTCGGCATTGCCTACATTGGCGACCAGATCTACGCTTGGATAGTAACCATTGCGACGAAACGAGATTTCGTCACGCGCCAATTCTTCGTCCAGGCGGCTCGATACGAGCGCCAGGTTTTGGGCGAGCGCCAAATCAACCCAATCGATCTCGGCAGCTGGTACTGGTGTGCGCAACGGCAGCTCTTCACCTGGAGCAGACAGATTGCCCACGTATTGTCCGGTTATCTCGCGCAGGATTTCACGTGTTGTGGCAAGTACCCGTTTCGCTCCAATTTCATCGGCTACCGCGCTATCGTGTGCGGCCTGCGATTCCTGCACATCGGTAATGGCGATAAGACCAACTTCAAAGCGCTGTTTCGCTTGTTCGAGTTGCCGGGCGATCGCCTGCCGGTTGGCATGGATCGAGGTCAGGCGGTCTTCAGCGGCCAAGACATCGAAATAGGACTGTCCAACGCGGATTACCAGATCTTGCTGTGCCGCTTCGCGATCCGCTTCTGCTTTGGCCACAATTTTGTCCGCGCGACGCATGTTGACGACCTGGTCCCAGCGAAACAAGGTCTGTCGCAGGGTCAGCTCCCAGCGCGTCGTTTCGTCCCTGGAAGTGGTAGAAAATGGCTGGGGCACGAAGGTGCCCCCCAAAGGGTCACTAGGGTCAGGAATAAATCGATTACCGACGCCATTGCCGTCTGAATTCGTCTTGAACCAACTTGCCGCACCATCGACCTGCGGTAAATACACACCGCGTGCTTGTGGCTCAGCTTCGAGGGCCGCCAGGCGGCGTGCCTCTGCTTCGTGAATTCTGGGATCGCTCTGTAGCGCCTGCTGATATACCTCGAGTAGTGACTCGGCCTGGATTGGAGCGGCACAGCCGAGAGCAGTGACAACAACAACTATCTGTTTGATATTCATAACTTTTTTCATCTCTTTACGTTCTGTAGCTAAAACGCCAAGGGTGGATAACTTCATCGGTGTTATAGTGAACTATAACACTAAATCAGTCAACTCTGGATTCGAGGAACTAAGCCAGTATATCGCGGACGATCCTCTGCAACCAACGTCCGACTATTTATTAGATGCAGCACAGGGCCAAGTGGTTTCGTTGCTAAAAGGAAAATTGCGGTGGCAGTCCAGCATTGACCAGAGCCGGCAAATCGGTTTCAAACAGGCTGCTTGTCTGCCAGTCGTTTTCGCCCGTGCGCCGCACCAGTCGTGCCTCCATATTTGGTGATGAGCCCACTACGACGAACAACCGACCGCCGTCGTTGAGCGCCATAACGAGCCGCGGGTCGAACTCTTCGATCGAGCCGGTCACGGCGATCACGTCGTATTTTTCGTCCGGTAGCTGTTGCGTAGCGTCCATTACCTGAAGCTCAAAATTGCTGATGCCTGAGTCTTCCAGATTTGCCGCTGCCGCCGCTTGAAAATCTTCGTACAAATCGATACTCGTCACCGACTTAGCGAGTATCGCAAGACACGCGGTAATAAATCCGCTGCCGGTACCAATCTCCAACGCGGAGTCGGTCGGCTGGATGTCAAGAGCCTGCAACATTCGGCCTTCGACATTCGGGGTCATCATTCGCTGGCCGTGGCGCAACGGCAATTCGGTTTCCGCAAATGCCAGCGTCTCCAGTCCTGCTGGCACAAATTGCTCCCGCGGCACTGTGCTGAGGATCCTGAGAATCGTCGCGTCGAAAACATCCCAGGTGCGGACTTGTTGTTGCACCATTTGTTGCCTTGCAAGCTCAATGTTCATCGTTGTGTAGCCTTATTATGGTGAATAGCAGCAACCCGTTAATCTCGCTGGGATATGCTGCGTAATGCTGCGGTAGCTCATTCGGTTCGACCCTCGAATCTCCATATTCGGAGACTCAATTCGTCCAGAGAATAATAACAAAATGTCGTCCCTCAAAATCATTGTTGCGCTATCAATTCTACTCGGATTGGCTGTGGTGGTCGGCATTTCGTTCGCATTGCAAAAACGTCGGGCACAGCGTCGCATAGAGGTGATGAACAAAGAGCTGCTCGAAGCGTCGCACGATGCGTCGGTAGGGCGACGTCTAACGGTCCCGAACGACCCGGATTCGGCGCAGTTAGTGCAGACCGTCAACCGCTTGTTCGATGCTCTGGGCGAGCGTGACGAAAAGATTCACGGTCGCGATCGCTTGTTTATGGAATTCGCTCGCACGCTTCCCGAGATCGTCATCATTCATGATGAGAGAATCTTACTGGCAAACGACTCGGCCGCCAGCTTGATAGGGTTGGAATCGGCGCAACTGGTTGGGCGGGAAATCGCTGATCTTGTGAAACCCGCGTATCGCGCCTTGTTCCGCAACACGATGGCGAAGCGCGCCGCGGGCGAAAGTGTTCCTCGGCGGCTCGAAATTCAACTAATCAATGGCAATGAATCCGGCCTCTGGGTGGAAGCACAAAGCACAAATATCGAGTTTCATGGGCATCCTGCGATCCTCACAGTGGCCAGAGATGTCAGTCATCGCAAGAGCCTGGAAGTGTCCCTCAGCCGGAGCAAGCGTCAGGCGCAATACACGCTGGAGTCGATCGCCGAGGGCGTCATTACAACCGACAACGATGGCCGTATCGACTATATGAATCTCGCCGCTGAGGCCTTGATCGGAACCAATCGAGATGATGCGGCCGGGCATCGCATCGGCGAATTGTTCTCGCTCGTGGATGACGCTGACCGCCGGCCTCTGGGCGACCCCGTAGAGCGTTGTCTGGCCATGCACCGCCGCGTAAATATGGGTCGACGCGCTGTGATGGTCAGTGCTGACGGTGAGCAAGAGCATTCGGTGGAAATTTCGGCGTCGCCGATTCGCGGTCCCGGCAAGAGTATTTCGGGAACGGTAGTGGTATTTCATGACGTGGGAGAGATTCGCGGCCTGACGCGCCAGATGAGTTATCAGGCGACGCATGACCCATTGACTGGCTTGATTAACCGACGTGAATTCGAACGTCGGCTCGACGAGGGCATGGATTCCGCGCACGCAGAAGAAGCGGTGCATATGCTGTTCTACATGGATCTTGATCGATTCAAGGCCGTTAACGACAGTTGCGGCCATCTGGCGGGCGACAACATGCTGCGAGAAGTCGCCGGCCTGATTCGGGAGCAAGTTCGCGACTCCGACTTCGTTGGTCGCCTGGGTGGGGACGAGTTCGGCGCGCTCCTGATCGGTTGCCCGATTGAGAAGGCGCGGCAAATCGCGACCGACGTATGCAACGCCATTGCCGATTATCGCTTCGTGTGGAAAGACAAGATTTTCAATATCGGTATTTCAATCGGCCTGGTGGAGATCAGCCATATCAGCGGTTCCATTCAGGATGTGATGAGCGCGGCTGATTCGGCGTGCTACGTCGCAAAGCAAGAGGGCAGAGGGAAGGTGCACGTCTACTCAGCGCGTGACGAGGCAGTTGCTCGCGAGCGCGGCGATATTCAATGGTTGCGACTGCTGCAAAGCGCCTTGCACGAAGATTCTTTCGAGTTGGCCGTACAACCCATCATCGCGATGAGCGGTGGTGTCGATTCTGGGCCATCAGTTGAAGTCCTGATTCGATTGCCAGACGCGCAAGGACGCATCAATGACACCGCTGAATTCTTGCGGCCGGCTGAACGCTATCAACTCATGCCACAGATCGATCGCTGGGTTATCAATGCGTCGCTAATGGCAATTTCGGCTGGCGAAATAAAAGTTTCCAGCGGGCGCAGTTGCGCGATCAACCTGTCCGGACAAACGCTCGCCGATGAAGCATTCCTCGGCTATGTAGTGGACGCTCTTGACCGCTCGGGCGTCGCTCCATCAAGCATATGTTTCGAGGTAACGGAAACAGCGATTCTGTCGAATGTGCAACATGCGCAGCGCTTTATCGAGGTCCTGCACGGCATCGGTTGTGAATTCTCGCTGGATGATTTTGGCAGCGGCCTTGGTTCGTTTTCAAACCTCAAACACTTACCTATCGACTACCTCAAGATCGATGGCACCTATACGCGCAACCTCTTAACCGATCAGGTAAATCAGGAAATGGTCATTGCGATGATCAAACTCGCACGCACAATGCAGTTCCGCATCGTTGCCGAACAGGTTGAGTTTCAGGAAGACTTTGACTGGCTGCGCGACAGTGGCGTCGACTTCGCCCAAGGGCATTTCATCGAAGCACCGGTGGCACTTGGCAGTGCTACTACCGGGACTTTTAGAGCTCTTACTCCGTAGACAGAAAAGGCCGCAGCCGACATGTCTAAAGACCGAATGGCTCGCTGCGCTGCGCTTTATTTCGGTCTTTAGACATGTCGGCTGCGGCCTTTGCCGCTTGCGGTTGGTGCTTGTTTAGAGCAGTGGCACCATCAGTAGTGCGACTATGTTGATGATCTTGATGAGCGGGTTGATTGCTGGGCCCGCTGTGTCTTTGTACGGATCGCCAACGGTATCGCCGGTGATCGCAGCTTTGTGAGCATCAGAGCCCTTGCCGCCGCAGTTGCCATCTTCGATGTACTTCTTGGCGTTGTCCCACGCACCGCCACCCGCGGTCA
>CAYWYT010000100.1:0-8405 GCA_964462665.1 uncultured Woeseiaceae bacterium
TCTGGGCGCCACTTGGCGCTGAACACGAAGGTTACTACTGGCTCGATTCTCAGGGCGTTGAGATGGCAGGCGGCGGACTCGCGATTACGCTCCGTGACGCGGCACGTTTTGGTCAAATGATCCTGCAGGACGGAACCTACAATGGCCGGCAAGTAGTCTCCGAGAACGTCGCGCATTCTATCAAGACCAAACGCAACTCAGACAAGTTCAATCGCTTCTACAATGACTCATGGTACGAAGACGTCGCCGATTCCTATCACGATCAGTGGTGGGGTTATGCCGGTGTTGATGCGGTCGCCGGGCTAGGAATTCACGGACAATTTATCTACATCAACTCGGATGCTGAAGTTGTGATCGTCAAACACTCCTCCGACCCGGAAGCAGAGAGCGAGCGCGTCGATTCGGAGACGCCGTTTGTGATGCATGCGTTGGCAGGTTACCTGGCTGACTCAACTACCAAATCTGCTCAGGACTGAACGGTTGGTATCTACCTATAGCAGACGACCGCCGAAACTGTCAGTCACTTCAAATCATGATTGGTTTATTGATCATCGTTAGCCTGCTGTCCATGCTGATCTGTTTTCAGATCGCCAAGTCACGAAAGCGAGTGATGGTTGTTGTTAGTAGACGTTGGCAGCGCGTCGTCTGCTGAGGCAACGGCACTAAGTGCCATTAAAGCAGCTGCACTAATTGCCAGTAACGCAGCGACAGACAGACTTGTTCTCAATTTTGCGTACATTGGTCTCTCCATTGACGATTTATGCACACAGCATAGCGATTAACTAAGAGTCGATATTGTCAAAATTAACCAGAAATTGGTCATCTTGCCTCGGGATGCATAAGCGCGCAGACTCTTATTTCTCCGATCGCAGGGACTTATCCGAGGAACGTAATGCTACTGCGAAAAGTCAACGAACACTTCATAGCCCAGAACTGGAGTGCGCTCGCGCTCGATGTGATTGTTGTTGTAAATAGTGCCAACAACAGTGCATCGAGAACTTGGTGTCAGTTGCGGTGATCGTGGCGTTATTCTCGATGAACTTCAGGCACTCGACATTTCGTTAAATTACAATTGCGTGCCGGATCTGTCAGCAGAGCAAATTGATGCCACAGCAGCGACGATAAGGTCAGATGAAGCGCTACTGCCGGCGTTACGATGGAGGATCGCTGAGATCGAATCCGATTTGGCATCAATGAGGTTTGCAGATGAATCGTCGGGTCTGCAACATTTTCATCCTGATGGAAATCCAGAATAGATTCAGGCCGAAAGCAGCCTCTGGGCTGATAAACTACTGAACGACTGAGACAATCCACTAGGAGCAATGCGGAAAATGGCTATACCAATCGAATTTCGAGCATACGTGATCGCAGTTTTCGTTTTCGTCATTCTCTTATTTTTTCACACAATGGTGTCTAACAACATCGTCAATTCGGTGGCAGATGGCGATACCTATGTTCCGTGGATCAATGCGACAACGTACTTCATATATATGATAGCTGGACTAGTATCGAGTCTCATCGCGAAGCGGCGAGTGATGTTCAATGGCGCAATTGCAGGCATATTGGCAGCAATAGTCGCCATGGTGATCTTTAGTATCGGCGGTGACCCGTTTGGAACCATGGCTGCTATTTTCAATGGCGGTGTTTTGGGTGGCATTGGCGGAGCGTGCACCCTAATTTGGACTGGGCCTAAATCGAAGGCGGATTGAATCGATTTCGGTTACTGAGTTGATTCTCTCGGATGCCACCTGTACGAACTGTGGCCTGTTAGTTGGCGTGCACTGGCTGTTCAGATCAGTGTTCTTTGTCATCATCCTCATAGCTACGTTACTTATTGCATTTGTTGTTCTAATTGACCAAGGACTCTACGCAGCTCTACTCATGATCTCTGTACCGATCGGTGCGTTAGGGTTCATTAAGGCACGCTTCTGGTCCAAAGCGGTTGTTCGGAAATAAACTCGGAATGACCCAAAAGAACCCTCGTATCAAATCTCTGCATTGATGCGAACAGCAAACTTTTCGCCGCGGCGTGTAAGTTGAACCGTGGTGTCGGAGATGCACTCGATCTTAATCGGGTTCCGGATAACCAAGCCGACCGCCGCTAATCGCTTGATGCTTGTTAGCAATTCTCCATGACCAATGCTCACAATCCGCGCTAACTGGAGAATGGTCATAGGCCCTTGGTCGTACAGGAAAGAAATCAGGATGAAGTCTCGGATCGTAATGCCATGATCTAGGAGCATCTCGGCAATCGAGGGATCTCGAGAAAAGAAGAGTTCGGCCGATCGACCAGATATTGTGTTTCCGCCATTTTTCATCGCGACCTCCTCAGAAAGGCTCCTTCCTGCTCCGTACACGCTATCCAGTCCCAAAAGGTTCCATTGATAAACCCAGCGGCTGCTATTAACCCAAAGCAACCGGTCATACGAACGGCGGTGAGGCAATGATTCGAATCCTTTCCGAGCTCAGATTCGCCAACTACGTTCTTTGAACCGCTGGACTGCCGAATGCGTATTCCTGAAAACTTGCTGCCTGCGAAAACTGGAAAGCATTGACAATTATTTCAAGAGCGTGCGAACTTGTAGGAAGTTAGCAGCTGCTTTTTCGTGGTGGGCGGTGATCTTTTCCAACTGACTAAAGGATAATGTAATGAGTGGAATCTCGCGGCGGCAGATGATGCGTGGTTTATTGTTTGGCACTGCGGCCATGAGTGTCCGCGGGATGGCTCAGGGACAGACCGCGGTGCAAGATGTCGTGCGCGCCGGTGCTCCCGAGTCAACGATCATCCCCCCCTACGGCATTCCGGTCTCGAGGCCCCGTTTGCAGGGTGTGCGGCGGGTGATAGTGGACACCGACCCTGGCAACGACGATGCGCTCGCGATACTGATGGCGCTCTCCGCGCCGTCGTTGCAGGTCGATGCCGTCACCGTATGTCCGGGCAACATGGGCATCGAGGGCTATGACCAGCAGGTGCGCAATGCGCTGTACGTTGTAGATCTTGCGGGGTTTAGCGGCAAAATTCCAGTCTACAGCGGAGTGGCGCGCCCCATTCTCGGCCGGCCTTGGCCGGTGGCAACGTTCATTCACGGTAGTCACGGGCTCGGTGAGGTGGAGGTCACGAAGATGAAGCAGAGGGTCGAGCAGGAGCACGCGGTGGCTGCCATGCGGCGCATCGTCAACGACGCCCCCGGTGAAGTGACGATCCTCGCGCTCGGCAGTCTGACCAACGTCGCAATGGCGATCCTGCGCGATGAGGCCTTCGTGCAGAACCTGCGTGGCGTGATCTTCGTGGGGGGTAAATACGATGGGCGTGGTTATGCACCGGGGTATAACGTGCTCGTCGACCCCGAGGCCGCCGAGGTGGTGGTGCGCTCTGGAGTGCCGCTGCTAATGACCGGCGATGCCCCAAGGCGCGACTCGGTACTGCTGGCTGAGGATTTCGACCACGTCGCGGGCTTCAAGACACCTCGCAGCGACTTCTTCATGAAGTCCAACGCGCTGCGACGCACCTTTGAAATGAAATATCGCGGCGCTTCAGGCTCACTCAACTACGATCCGATGGCTGTGGCTCTAGCCGCCGACGACACGATGGGCCAAGAGTATGTGTCGGTCGCAATGAAGGTCGAGCTCGAAGGCCAGTACACGCGAGGAATTCTGGTTTATGGCGAGGACATATACTCGGGAAATCCGGTCCCAAAGGGTAACGTGGACATCTGTATCCGCGCTGACCACGAGCGCTTCCGGCAGATGGTTTTTCGCACTTTGCAAATTAGTTGAGCCTCGACGGGCGAGCCTAGCCCCAGCGCGAATATGCACTCACTGCAAGCAGGCGGGCGGCCGCCAATTCCGGCTGATTCAATTTGTTACACCAACGGGTATCGTTTGGAATTACACTAAGCAAATGTATCGTCTCTATTCTCACGCAGCGCTGGTCCTGATTCTATCTGGTTTATTCACGAGCGCTGCGGCGCTTGGCGATGACGAGGTCTTTGAGATCAGTGAGATCCCAAACGAAGGCCGTGTAGTTAGTGCAGGGTTCGCAGACTTTGACGGCAACGGCCGCAAAGACCTGATGATCGCCAGCTTGAATGGCATGCCTCCCGAAGAGACGCGTACTGTTCGGGTTCACTTGCAGAATCCGGATGGGTCGTATTCGACAATTCCCAGCCACGTTGTTGCTATTCCGAAAGGGAGCGCCGTTTACGACATTGCGGATTTAAAGGACACGCCCGGGGAGGAGTTGGTTTTGTTGCGCCGCGACGCTATTACCATCCTCTCGATAGCGGATTCCGAGGTGGTCGAATGGAACATACCTGTAGAAGGCCCCAGTACTGTCGCCGCTTCGGATGATGAGCGCGGTTTTGATTCGCTCAAGATGGTTTACGATATCGCCCTGAAACCGCTGCTACTCGTACCGCAGATTGGACTGGTGTCAGTGTTTACCACGGACGGCGAACCAATGGGACAAATTGACGTTGGCGGTCGGGCAAATTATTTTGTCGCCGGCCGTTCGTCAATTTTCTCCGTAGAAAGCGACTTGCAGCTCTACCTGGACACACCCAAGCTCAGCATTGGCGATGTCAACGGCGATGCGCGCACCGACATCGTCGCCGCAACACGCCATGAGATACGCGTCTTTCTTGGTCGAGCGGATGGTCGATTCGATCGCGAGTCAAGTTACGCGCACGCGCTCAAGCTGATAAGCCCGCTCGACCACAGCCGTGGCTCAGGAAGCGTCGTCACAATCGCACGCGACGTAGACAATAACGGCCTGCTCGATCTGCTCATCACGCATGCCGAGGGTGCGTTCTCGGATACGGTCACGACCACTTACTTCTATCGAAATCGGGATGGTCGATGGGATCTGGCGAATCCTGACGGTAAGTTCGTCAGCGACGGCACGTTTAGTTCCGACTTGTTGCTTGATATCGACGGCGACAATGCTCATGAGTTGGTGCGCATACAGTTCAAGTTCAGCGTACTTGAAATTGTTGAGATCCTGTTGACGCGAAAAGTCGATTCAGTTGTTGAGGTGCACCGTCTCCAGCCCGACGGCCGCTTCGAGACCGAGCCGTCGTCACGCAGGAAATTCAAAACAGGTATCAGCTTCGATACATTCCGGCCAAAAGGATTTATGCCGCAGGCCGGTATCGACATTAACGCAGACGGATTTATGGACGTCGTCACGTCGGCGGACGGGAAGGGCATTGAAGTCTACCTTGGCGCCGAAGACGAGCCGTTCAAACGGATAACTGCCAGGCAGGATATGTCGACAAGCGGCCGCATTATATTCTCGGACATCAACGATAACGGCTTACTCGACTTCGTCATCTACAACCCGCAATCGTTCGATGCGCCGTTACAGATCGGCCGAAATCGTGGCGTACTGCCAAATATGGCGACCAACGACGACGAGTAGCCCACCTATCTTTCGTACGATTCAGGAACCCCGACAGATACGGACTTCGAGACGACTAATGACCGGCTGCTGCAACGCGACGCCGGTCCAGAAACGCAAGAAGTCGCCTTGCAGGGAATAGGGCGACATACATGTATCCAGCAGCTACTACCCAAGCGTCTGGTAATGTGAGCGCCAGCAGAATCGACACCAATCCGAAGCTCGCAGCGATCGCCGAGCGGTTCATTTCGGTCCCGGTCATTCGCCGTTCAATCGAATTCAGTCCTAGTGAAGCCGAGCTGTGCATAGCCAGACGATATAGCTGGCCAGCGAGCAGCGACAGGGCAAAAAATCCGACGGAATAGAATACGAAGATCAAGCGCAGGTCATCGTAAGTTTCGATCTGATAACTTGTGGACAAGTAACCGCCAGTGAGATTGGAGAACATTCCCTCGAACACCATTCTCAGCGGATACACATAAACTAACATCACGAATATAAGTACGAGGCTATACAGAATCGTTCTGGGATTCTCCAGACCATAGCGCCGGCTCCAATTGCGATGTTGAAGCCAGAACATCATCAGTATGGCGAAACTGGCGGCAAACGCGGGAATCCGTTTTACGGCCGTCAGCATCTCAGGAATATTCGACGGAATCTCGTCGAATGATATAACGAGCAGCGTAAGTACAAATGCGAAAGCAGCGTCAACAAATGTGTCCAGGCGCGTTACTTCCAGCCCCCTCAGCCGAAATTGACTTTCGACCGTGAGCTCGTCCAGTTCCTTATCTGTCCACCGCCTTCCGGCGGCAGCATGAGTATTCATAGATGATCCAGGTTAGAACGGAATATTTACTAATTGTGTCAGGGCCCGTTATCAGAATCGACACTTATCAGTAGCGTAGCATTGATCGTCTGGATGGTAAGGGCAACATGTCTTGAACTGTGCTTCTGCAGATGGACATCAAGAAACCGCCCATGAAGCTGAAATCTTTGCCGGTGACTCGACCACACATGCACCCTTCCACCTGCTGCGTCCCAGTGGCATTTCCGATTCGGACCTCTTTGTCGAGAAGATGGAGTTCGCTCTCGATTCCGCCGTATTGCCTAAATGAGTTGAATGGTTCGCCGGATCTACGGCCTGCGAGTCACGGATTTCAAAGTATCTCAAATCAAAGCGACAGAACCTCAGCCAAAATTCCTCTCATGCACTTGCAGCGTCTTTTCAACTTTCTCCAATGCAGTCAATATTCTGTTGGCGATCGATACTGATTGATTTTCGCTACCGAGTAATGTCGCTGAATGTGCCGCACAAAGATTTTCGGCGTCGTTCCACTGCTCAGCGAGTCGCGTAACCCAAGCTCGAAAGTCCTTAACTGCCCCTGCTCGCTTTTCCAGTGTCTTCGGTAACGTCATGTGAAAACTAATTTCAGGTCTTTTTATTTTGCCGAGCAGTCCGGGTAACTGCAGATACATCAGTGTGTCGTCGGAATGAATGGTCTTCGAAGCCTTGTGATATGCAAGCACGGATGAGAAATGTAGCTTCTCGTTGCTGGAGATAAAGTCAACGCCAGCAGGAACGGAAAATTCTAAATCATCCGCGAACAGGGCAGCGCATTCATCCGATTCGCTGAGTTCTGGCTGCCAAGGCAGATCGGGGAATTTCTCAATATGCCGCCGCGTCCCATAGAGCTTTGCGTTTGGGTATTGTTTATGAACATTTTGTACATGCAAGGTATGAAAAGGGTGCAGATTGATTATGGCTTCGATGTCATCGCCGTTCTTGCAGAGAGCATCGATCCGCTCTTTCATGTCACCTTGCAGAGTATAGGCATCCAACAGCACAAATTTGCCGTTCCTGCGCCGCACCAGTGAAGCATGCGTGCCAATGTTTAAGAACCCGCCGATTTTGAAGTCGCCGCGAATGTTCCAGAACTCATCTGAAATTTTCAGTATCTGTTCGCTCATTTTATCTTTTGCCTGTTCTATGGGATGGGTCAGATAGGGGTCATTCAGAAATTGGTTCTCCATTGATCTCGGCGTCGATAACCGCACAGTAGGGTGTCGTACCCCAGCCAGTTACTGAAAAAGGCATTCCACCGAATCTCATGCACTCCATTGGATCCGTCACACCCTTGTAGACGCGCTGCATATATGTTTCTAAGGGCTCAGGACAAAGGTCGCTGCAAGCAAATATCTCTACGATTTCCAGATTCGCTGAGCTAGTATTTAACTGTCGTTGATATTCGGCATCGTCAAGATGACCGAGCGATTTCAGAATCAGACCATCTTCGTCCAGAAACCACCGTTCGTAACCCTGGAGATAGACGGCGTTTCCGGTGCCGCCAGGGCCAGTATTTGTTCCGAACCAGAGCCAGTGGAATTCTACGTAATCATCCATTTGACGAAGTTCAACGAGTCGAACAACCATATCAGGGAATGCAGCCATGAAACCGCGCGCAGTCTCTGTCACTGCATCACGACCAATGGAAGGCTCGCCGTCATTGATCTGCAGTGAGCCTTTTTCTGAGTAGAACAATGCAAAAGCTTCCGGGTCCTGCCCACTCCACGCTGCCGCATATCTTCGGGCAAACTCTCTAAGGTCTGTCTTATTCGTTTGGTCTTTTTCTGGCTGGCAGGCACCGGTTAGAATGCACGTCGCCAATATCGTGGCGAGGAGGCCTGTCGTACGTTTCCAAGCATCAGCGTTCATTTTGACATCTGTTCCAAGTGTTTCGCGAGGTAATTGTGAATAGCTTGCACGGCAACAGTCGTTTCAGTTCGTGGATCATCTTCGACCGGCTGCTTTCGGCCAGAAGGGGCCGTTTGCAAGTATCAAACTGTTCTTTGCGGGTTCGTCCCATACAGGTTCAAAGATCTTTCTTAATACAGACCAGCTGTGCATCGCCAGGGTATTGACTCGCAGTGAATCCGAGCTCTCTGCACAGTCGGAGCATATTCTTGTTCGCTGTCAGAACAATGCCCTCTATTCGCGCGAGACCCGACT
>CAYWYT010000101.1:0-8402 GCA_964462665.1 uncultured Woeseiaceae bacterium
CCATCATGCGTTCGCGGCCTTCAAATTCTGCTCGCGTCAGGTCTTCGACTGAAACTCCGTCGTAGCCGGGCATGTGCGGACAATTACACCAGACAACGCCGGGAATCGGCGTCTTAAGCCACCACATTTCCCATGCGCCACCTATAATGCGTCGAGCCTGACGATTAATCTTCGCGAATTCCTCGGGCTCTTCATACTCAAAGCGCTCCGCTTCATCGGTGTCGACGTTCGCGAGTCGGAACACAGTGGTTACGATGTATTGGCCTGTCGTAAAGTCCGCACCTGCCGCGCCAGCGACGTCGCAATCGCCGGTCGTATCAATGACGATGTCGCCCATGATCGCCTGACGGCCCATCTTGGTCTGACAGATAACGCCCTTGACGTCGCCATCTTCGACAATCGCGTCGCTAAACCAGCTGTGCAATCGGAGATTAATGTTATTTTCGCGGATCAGATCCAGCGAGGTTCGTTTCCAGGCATCAGGGTCAAATGCACAGGCATAGACAATCGGCTGTGGCTTCTGTGCCTGATGGAAATCGTGCACACCCCAGCGCGCCCACTTGCGATACATCTCGTCACTGGAATAACGATCTTCTTCGGGCGGCACTATGGCCATGCCCTCTTTCTGCATACGCGCGACAAATTCGTCGACGATGCCGGATACGACGATTTCCTTGCCGTTGATCATGTCATCCAGAACCAGAACCATACCGCCCGACGCCATTCCGCCCAGGTGGTGATAACGCTCGAGTAATGTCACCGAACAGCCGTTGCGCGCTGCAGATACTGCAGCAGTAACGCCGGCAGCGCCGCCGCCTACTACTACAACGTCGGATGTCGCTACAACGGGAATATTTGCGTCAGATGTATTCATGAGAAACCCTCCGAAAACCAATTTAAGGGCTTGCTAACTATTCTACAATGGCAGAAACTGCATACAAACTATGACCAATCAGAATACAACCAACATTCGCCTGCAGGAGCTCATGGTCTTTCACGCCATCCTCTCGAACGGCAGCATAACGGCTGCATCCGAGGCGCTGGGCATTTCCCAATCGAGTGTTAGCAAGCAGTTGAAGAACCTACGCCACTATTTTTCGGACGAGCTATTTGTTCGCAGTGGCCAGGGCATGGCGGCCACCAGCAAGGCACTTGCGATAGCGCCGCAGATATCGGCTCTGATCAGCTCCTTCGAGGAACTGCATGGCGAGATCGATTTCGATCCTGGGTACATCGAGCGAAATTTCGTGATATCCACGTCGGATGAAGTCCAGCACTACTTGCTGCCACCGCTGGTGTCGCGAATATCTGCCGAGTCGCCAAACTCAAAAATCACTTTCAAGGTTCTCGATCGCGACTATGCGACCAAGCAACTCGAGTCGGGCAGCGTGGACCTTGCTATCACGCTCAACTGGCACGCACCTGACCACCTCAAGCAAACGCGTTTGTTCAGCGATGATTTTGTGGTCATTCATCGAAAAGGCCATCCGCTGCAAGGCGACAAGATGACGATGAAACAATATCTGTCAGCCACGCACATGATGGTGTCGCCGCTGGGGCATGCACATGGACCTGTTGATGAGATTTTGACCTCTCTGGGGCGTAAACGATTCGTAAGTCTGATCGTCCCTTACTTCATGCAGGTCGCAGATGCGCTATGCGGTTCCGACTTGATTCTTACGTTGCAGCGTCGCGCCTGCGAAGAGTTAATGAAAAACAATCCGCTCAGTGTTACCGAGTCGCCAATCAAGATGCGGCCCGTCAATTACTTCATGTTTTGGCACAAGCGCTACGACAAGGACTCGACTAATCGCTGGCTACGCCAGGTATGTTGCGACGTACTACGCGACGCGCCGAAATAATCGCCTATAGCCGCTCCGCCAGGAAGTTGACAGTCGCCTCAACCACCTGGTCTGCGATTTCCGGCCGGTTCGTATAGAAACCCAGCCCGTGCTTTGCCGTCGGGATAACGACGCTAACCACTTCGCTGCTATTCGTGGCCGCATTCGCGGCAGCTGCAGAAACAGACGGCGGCACGGAGTCGTCCGCATCGCCATAAACCACTAGCAACGGGCCAGAAAATTTCGCCAAGGCCGCCTGCGGAAAGGACTCTTCCATATCCGTAAACCACTGCGCACCTAGCTCCAGCTCCGTTCCCCAACGCGTGGTGTACACGAAAGAGCCCTCTTCGAGCGCTTGCTTTTTCATAGCGCTGTATTCGTCTGGGCTGCCGAACGCGGTTTGCTCTCGCTCTGCGCCGCTCGAAACTGCTGGTGCCCAGGTAGCCATCACCTGGTAGCTCGGATCGATTTCGCTCAACAATGCCACCAGGCGGCCACCCATGCTGTAACCCAGCAAGCCAACTCTCGCCGCGTCGACATCAATCTGACCCTCGGCAAATACGCGCGCAGCCTGCAGATCCAGGAGCATGTTGCTGAGATTGTTCTCTGCGAAGGACTCCGTGCTGTCGCCGCAGCCTGGAAAATCCATGCGTATCGAAGCGACACCAAGAGCAGCCAGCTCTGCAGCTACTCGCGGAAAGCTGCCGCCTTCCTCTCTGGAGCCGCCGTGACCGTGAGCAATCACGACCAGGGGCACCGCCTCACCGTTCGTAGTCGCAGGCGTAACAATCGTCGCCGGAACGGCGACACCACGCGATTCGAATGTGGTGTCGATTGAGCTAATTTCCATGGCCTCTGAAGACGCGCTGCTGGCAGGCGATTCGAGCACAGGTGCTTTATCTGCACCGCAGGCTGATATCAGAGAGAGTCCGCAAAGTAGCGGCAGCAAGGTTTGAATTCGGAGCATTTCCACACATCCTTAATGATCACAGTTTATTATGCCCCAGGAAGCAAGAAGAAGAACACCAACCCGGAGATCGAGAATGCGGCATTCCTTTGTTACGAAGCTCAGCTTGGGCCTGATCACTCTATTCTTAGCTGTAATAGCAAGTGCAAGCGACCAGGACCAGGTGGTCACGCTGATATTCACCAATGACATGGAAAGCGCCTACGAGCCGGTACCGGCCTGGTGGCGAGACGACATGGAGCGCATTGGCGGCATCGCCGAGTTGGCGACCCTCATCAAGAACGTCCGTCGCGATGAACCGAACGTCTTCCTGTTTGATTCCGGTGACATTTTCACCGGGGCTCTATCGCGGCTCACCGATGGCGCGTTGATGTTCGAGTTCATGACGAGCATGGGATACGACGCCATGGCTATCGGCAATCATGAGTTCGATTACGGCGAGGCCATTCTGCTATGGCAGAAGAACCGTGCCGCTTTTCCTGTACTTAGCGCCAACCTGTTCTTCAAGGATACCGAGCACCCATTCGCACAACGTCATACGATCATCGAACGCAACGGTATACGCATCGGTGTCGTCGGGCTCCTTGGGCAGGATGCAGCCAGTACAGCAATTGCGCGCGACCACATTGACGAACTCGACGTCACCGACCCTACAGCTGCCGCGCAGCGGTCAGTCGATGAATTACGCGACGATGTCGATCTAATCATATTGCTCACGCACCAGGGGCATACAGCCCCGATGCAGACGGATGCTGAGGCAGACCCGCGCCTGACACGCGACATCAACAAGGACATCGCTCTGGCGGACGCGGTGACAGGTGTTGACGTGCTGTTTGGCGGACATGCTGATGCGGGCACCTGGGAACCGGTGGTCAGCCCTAAGAACGGCACGCTCATCATGCAGACCTTCGGTCAGGCAACCTACCTCGGCTACCTGCAGTTGACGCTGGATGCCGACACCCGCGAGATAAATTCCTATGCTGGCAAGCTGATACCTGTCAATGCCGACGTGCTCGAACCCGACGCGGACATCGAACGCAAGAACAGCGCCTATCGCGAGGCGTTCCCGGAAATCACCGAGGTCGTTGGTCGTATTGAGCAAAGACTCAACAGGAAATACTTCGACGAATCTGATTTGGGCAATTTACTGGCTGATGTCTGTGTCGATATGACAGATGCTGAAATTGGCATGATGCATCCGGGTGGCATCCGCAAGGATTTTCCCCAAGGTGACATCGAGATCGCTGACATTCTCGACACCAATCCGTTTGTCGACCCAATGGTAATCGTTGCTGCGAGTGGCGCGCAGATTCGAGAAGCGCTGGAGCAATCAGTGACTCACCTGCGCGGCCTGATGCAGGTCTCGGCTGCGCTACAGGTCGTTTACGACACCTCGAGGGCAGCGGGGCAACGAATCGTTTCGGTTAAGTACAACGGCGAGGAAATCGTGGATGAAGAAATTTTTAATGTCTGCGTATCGGGAATCATCTCCAAAGGTGGCGATCACTACGACGTCTTCACCAAAACTGAGCTTGTCAGTGAGCATGATCCGCTCGGCGATATGACTATCGCCTACTTTCGGAAACACGGTACGATTCCTACGCCGAAGGCCGGCCGGCAAACCGATCTCGCCGTAGGCCAATAGCAGGAAACAACGCTTGCAGGACAAACCAGCAAGCTCTATCGAGTCTCTCTCTGACAGTTACTTGACCGTATGCCCCGAATCATTGATAACACCTGTTGTTGAAAAACCAAGGTGTCAATTGCCTCGATCGATTTGATATTCGAAGCAGCGTTTTCCTGGACCAATACTTTGTAACCTTGCTCGGGGTCCTGGTCCTCAAGGTCAATGCTGATATCGACTGCCTGGACTCGGGTAGCGAGTTCGGCGTTGCTCAAACCCAGTACCACGACGGGGTCGGCCGGCGTGAATTGCTGACCTGCGCGGTTGCCGATTATCGGTACCAAATACGGAATCTGTTGTAGTACATGCTCATCCCAGCTACGAGATGCAACAAAGAATGATTCGGCCCATTGGCTTTGCCTCGCCTTTTCTTCCAACAGTTCGATTATCTCCGGGAAATCGTCCCTGTTGATACTGCCACCGGAAAAGCCCTGTTTGATCATATGAGTCGAATATAAGGTCATTGGAATTTCCTGCATCCGCACGAGTCGGGCGGCAGCCTGCGGATCCATATTCCAATTGTAGCTGGTCAAACGAACGGGTTTGCCCTCAGCGTTGGCAGACACTGACCAGCCACCCATCATGTGAATATGCTTAAGGTTTGTTGCCAGTGCCGGGTCGCTTGCAAGGGCCTGCACCAGGTCGGTCGCCGGAGCCAGTAGCACGACTTCCACATCGCCTGCTTCCTGCAACAGGCCGCGAATTCGATTCTGTAGCTCATCACTGGAGCGCGGCACATCCTGGGACAGTGACTCCAGCCGCGCCTCTGACAAGAGCCCTACACCCTCACCCTGGTAACTCAACGCCGCGCGGCTCGATGCAATAGCGGGGTAATCTTCTGGATATCCTCCGCTGCCCTGCACCACGGGCACATCCGGCATACCCAACTGATCCATCAGCTGCCTGGCCAGTGCCGCCTTGCGGCCGGCGTGCAGGCCGGTGATGCCAATCAGAGATATTGTTTCAGAGTCGAGCGCGGCAAGCAGGATCAGTGAGATGCGATCATCCGGCTCCATGTCGGTGATAACAATCAAACGTCGTGCATCGACGCCCGCCGAATACAAGAAGACAAGCAGCACTAATATCCTTGGGATATTCACGCCACTAACCCCCGCCGTCGGCCACCGGTTTGGCCTTTAGTGTTTAAGAAAATAAACGGCAGATGACTAGTTGGCGGCCAGATCATCGCGCATACGCGGGTTCGGCGGCGGCTGATCCCAAATCAGTCGACCAGCATGCTCGGCCGTTTCGTACTGACCAAAGAAACGCTCCAGCTCGGTCATTAGTCGACCACGTACTGCCGCGCTCGGCAGATCCACGCTATGCCTCTCACCGAACGGATGTGTCAGGTCATACCATCGATCGATTGGCGCATCCCGCTCGTTCTTTTGATACTCGCGAACGAGTTTCCATTGACCGTCCGTTACCATTCTTAGCTTACCGCGCTCTGACATCTGCACGCTGCGCCAATCTGTGCTTCTCTCGCCCGCCAGCAGCGGTCGCAGCGACCTGCCCGGTCCGTAGGCTGCGTCGTCTTCATCCACGGCACCGGCAAAGTCCATGACTGTCGCATGCAGATCCATTAGATCTACCAGCTCACCGCGCGATTGTGCTCCACGCATTATTGCCGGCGCGTACACGATCATCGGAATGCGGATTGTCTCTTCATAAAAATTCGCGGGGTTGGTGGCATTGGTCTTGCCGTACAGCCCATACTGGCCGACGAGCAGGCCATGGTCTGAGGTATACACAAGCAGTGTATTGTCCAGAAGGTCACGACCTTGCAATGCATCCAGCAAGCGCCCGACCTGCTCGTCGATCAATGATACGGCGGCAAGGTACTGCGCTAATTCCTCAACATGATTTTCTGGTGTTGTGGTATGCGGACCACGGTCAGCCAGATCGGAAGCTCCGCCAGCTCTAACGATGTCATTGGCAACGGACCGATAGCGAGAAACGAGACGTTCAGGCAGCCCCACAAATGGCGCGTGCGGCTCGGTAAAATTCAAACTGACGAAAAATGGTTTATCGGATGGGTCATCAATGAAACGAATCGCCTCCTCGGTCAAGAACCTCGCTTGCACGCCCGTGTACGACGTTTCTTCTCCGTCACTGGAGAAATTGACCTTGCCGCTGCGAACGTATTGATTCTCCCAACCGGCTACGTAGGGGTTATAGCTCAACCAGCGATCGAAGCCTGGTTGTGGTGGCTGACTGTTCGTTGTCGCGTGCCATTTGCCGAACAGGCCAGTGCGATAGCCGGAGGCGCTCAGGCGCTCCGAAAGCAGTGTCTCGCCGGCCAACCAATCGGCATCGAAATCGGCGTTCTCGCTAAGAAAATCGTGCACGCCGTGTTGCGACGGTATTTTGCCTGTGTAAAAACTCGCTCGCGCCGCTGAACACACAGGCGCAGGTGTCATCGCGTTATCGAAGCGCACGCCCTGATCCGCGAGCCAGTCGATGTTGGGTGTGTCGATCTGTTCAAGACCGTAGGCCCCGAGTGCCCACTGTGCGTGGTCATCCGCCATCACCACGATGATGTTGGGGCTGGATGTAGACTGCGCGGCCGCCGGTACGGCGACGAACAGCGCTATGATCAGTGGTACAAAAAAAAGGCGCCCCCGTAAGGGGGCGCCTTTATTGACCATCATGATGCTTTCAGCCACGTGATACGCAATCAAAAGTCAACTCGGAGTCCAATCTGAACACGATACAGAGAATCCCAAGAATCCGGGGTCTGCAAACTGTTCGGGTTAATAAACGAGTTGTACGTGTACGTATTGTCACCATTGATAGTTGCGTCAACTACGCCAACTGCAGATCCGATGTCCTGCGTGTTGATGTAACTCTTCGTACCCCAGTCGCTGCTAAGCATGTTCAGCACATTCTCAACGTCAATATAGAGCTTCGCTTTTGACTTACCGAAGAAAGGTATTTCCTGTTGCAAGCGCAAATCAAGATCGGTGGACCAATTCTGGTTGTACTGGCCCTTCTTCTGAATCTGGCCACGCTTCAGGCCATTACTATCAGCCCAGGCGAAGAACCCTGCGGTGTCGAAACCGGGCGCAAAGTTGACCAATGGATCCATCGAGTCGGTAGGCATGTACACCATGTTGCGTGCACGACCGCCAGTGTCGCCGATCTGAGCGGCGTAACTACCCGTAAATACCGTGCTGAGTGGACCGCCAGAACGCCGTTGGAAAAACAGCGTGATGCTGCTTCGGTTGTCACCCCAGATAGCCTTGGAGAAGCTCGTACTCAGAACAATGTTATGCCTTGTATTGCGCAATGACGGTCCGACGTCGAGATTTACGATATCGGTTGCGACAACAGCTCGGAAATTCTCGGCCGCCGTGGCGTTAGTACCTGGGTTCGCAATTTCGGACTCGTTATAGGAGTAACCACCGGTGAAGTTCATGCTCCAGCCGCTGTCCCAGTCGAAGCTCTTGCTCGCCTGTAAAGAAGTGGTGAATGTGGTACCACCGTCGCCAGGCTGATTCGTGAAGAATACGTCCTGGTTGCCACCTAAGCATTCCGGCGTTACGCCGCTGTAGCCCTGACGAACACCATCAAACGTGGCATTACATCCAGCCTGAAGCACATCGATTTGTTGATACGTCGGACGACCATCCGGAGCGGTTCCAGACTGATCCAGAGACAAGTCAACAAATGCGACCTGATCCTTCAAATCTGCCCAGATGATATCCAGCTGCAGATTCCAGTCGCTGCCCGTGTTGTGCTCAACGCCGAAACTGTATCGAGTGACGTTCGGTAACTTAAAGTTCGGGTCGGTCGCATTAACCGTGCCGGCCGTTGCGAGCGCCTGATTCTGGGCTGTGTCGAGAACACAATCCGGGATACCCGCGAAGCTACCGCTAGCCAGCACATTCAGCTCGCTGCCGTCACAAGC
>CAYWYT010000102.1:0-8382 GCA_964462665.1 uncultured Woeseiaceae bacterium
AATATAGCTACTACTGCATGATATTAACGACATAGTGAGGAAAAGTAATGTGAAGTACCCTATTGCTTTCATTTTATATCTCAATGTCCTACATGGATGAATACTATTTGACGCAGGACGCATTAAACGCCTAACAGTGAATTCTACATACTCTCTGTTAACGGAGTATTGCGGAGTCTGAAAAACCCAGTATACGTGAATAATTAAGTGACTCCTAAGTGCCGAAATTTGCCAATAACTGTTCAATCACAAAATGACTGCTATGGTGCGATAGCCGCCGTTTCCGAGACCCAGGATGATGACGACTTCGTGCCCACAGCGGACACTTACAGTGTTGGCATCAGGGGCGGTTATCGGCACATAAGAGACACTCGCCTCGATATGAACTTGACAGTTACGCTCGATTAAACCGGGGCTTACTTGCTAAGCCAGAACGCAGGTTAGTAGCTAGTAAATAGGTAAACTGGCCCCCGATTTCCCGCGAGGCTCACCCGGAGGATGCGATGCAGCGAACGTTGGAATCACATCGCTTAAGGCTCTGGAGTCTCAAATCGCGCAGACCCTCATACAACCGTGCGTGACCAAGCTCGCAACACTGGTGCAGATTGTGTGATATGCTGATTGATGTAACGCGCCCTGTCGGGCCAGGAGAACAAGCGCTAGCGCGCGCCAGAGATCATGGACTTGGTTTCTGGAGCCGGGTCAGCTGATTCGCTCTATCTCGGACGCCTCGATGGGGAGGCCGCATCGCTCTGCGGCAACCGACCCTGTCCAGGAGGTGTCTTGAGCGACTCTGCATTACTCCCGAAGATAGCGGTCGTCATTGCGACGAAAGATCGGGGCGACGTACTCGCCCAGCGAGCGTTCCCGTCGGTGGCTGCGCAGCGCCGTGCCCCTGACTTTCTCGTTGTCGTTGACGATTCGAGTGCCAGCTTTCGGCTTGCGAACCGCGAAACCGTGGCTTCTCTGAGCCTGCGCAGATGCAGGGTCACCTATCTCGAGAATGAGCGGACACCCGGCGCGAGTGGCAGCTGGAACACCGCCTTGGACTTCCTCTTCCGTCGGGTCGGCGATCCCGCTGCGCTCTTTGTGGCTGTACTAGACGACGACGATGAGTGGGCGCCTGATTATCTGGATCGGTGCGTCGCACTAGCGCATGAACAAGAGCTCCACATGGTTGGCTCCGATATCTTGCGATTCGAGGAGCCGAACTGCACCCCGCTGAAGAACGAGGCTCCCGAGTTGCTTCGTTCCGACGACTTTCTTATTGGAAACCCTGGGATTCAGGGTTCCAACCTCTTTCTACTTTTGAGCGTACTCCTCGCGGCGGGCGGGTTCGACGAATCGCTCCGGAGTACGACGGACCGCGATCTTTGTATTCGTATCTCGGATGCGGGAACGGCCCGGTACGGGCGGCTTGCGGCTTCGCTCGTGCATCATTTCGCCGAGTCTTCGCGGCCGCGCTTGAGTACGCGCGGCTCGCTGGACAAGCTTCAGGGGCTTTCGGCGTTCTGGCGGAAACACTCCGGACGCATGACGGACATCCAACGGGAGGCGTTTTGCAAACGAGGACGAACTTTGTTCGACTGGCTCCCGGAGGCGGCGCCAGGGTGCTCCGATTTAGCGATGCTCATTCGGCGTGAGCTGACGGAGCCGCAATCCCGGGAGCGTACCGGCTACACCAGGGTTCGAGCGAAGCCTGAGCTCCGCGTGAAACGAGTTGTGACGCAGCTGGAGTGCACGCCGAACCCCGAAAACTCAGCGCCCGACCATGCACCATTTCGACTGCACATAGGGATAATCAGCTCCGATCCATTGATGCTCAGCCCGCTGCTTCATGGGCTTGTCGCACTCCGCGTGAGCCCCAGTATCGAGGGTCTGACCGTCGTGGTTTTGGACAACGGTAGTCCCGCTAACGAGCTGCAGAAGGTCATTGAGGATGCCCGGCGAGCGGGCCTAAGTGTGGCGGTCGTCTCTGTGGCGCAACAGCAACAGGATGCTGGGTTCGACGCCTTTGGGGAGACCTTCCATGTGCGCCCCGAGGGTCAGGTCGGCATTGCGCAGGCACGAACTATGTTGCAGCGGTATCTCGGCACACTCCTCCATGAAGATGCCGGTTCGTTTGGATGGATGCTCGACGACGACATGCGCGTCGACGAACGCGTGTTGACGTACATTCCCTGGCTTCCGGCGTTCCGGTCGGAGGGCGTCGATGTGCTCATCGGACAATATGAGGGGGCTTCGCCAAACCCCCCGCTTAATGGGATTCGTGTTCAACTGGTGGACCTGCTGCACAACCTGAAGTGGTTGAGCGTTCTTTCGCCGGACGCCATATTGCCCGACCGTAGCGCCGAGAATGCGGAATTGCGTGCCACCTACCCGGATTACTACTACGACCTCTCGCGGAAGCACACGGGGCATCTCGAAACGCCCTACTGGTTCGAACCCGCGTTTCCCGGAGAGTCCGTGAGCGAGGCCTACGCGCGGTTGTTGGCGGGAGCGCTGGGCATTCTCTTCGGTGATCCCCTTACACGTTCGTTGGTCACGAGCATGCCTCTCGATCCGCTCGCCGTAGCCAGGGATTCGGTGAACCGGGGCGGCTGCACGTTCATTCTGAACAGCCGCTCTCTAACCGATACGCCGAACATGACCCTGCGCATCCGGGGGCGGGAGGCAAGGCGGTCCGACATGATCTGGGCGATCGTGAATCGCTACTACCGGCGTATGGAGATCAAGGCAGTAGGTTTCCCGATTTGGCACCTTGGCAGAGCCGAAGATTCGCCGAGCTTAAACATTGAAAAGGTCCAGGGCGAGCTAATTGGTTCGGCGCTCTACGGGGGGCTGACCGAGTTTCTCGGCAATCAGCCACAACATGAGTTGGGGTTTTCCGCCGCGGAAATTGAGCAAGTGTGTAGCCTGGCTTACGACCACCTGGTACATCGTCTCGGCGCCCTGGAACAGAGCTTTTTGCGAATTGCGGGGCTGCGCGACTCCATCCGCAAGACTGTCGAACCGGGGGAACTTGACGAGTTGCTTCTGTATCTGGAGCGTTGGTTCACCCCGACAACCTTCACAAAGATCCGCGCGGGAGTGCAGGACCATAGTCGCGAGGAGGTTTCCGGTTTCCTTGCGTCATTACGGCGCACCGCCGATGACTTCGCGGCTGCGAGTGTCAACATCGACTTTCTTCGGAAGCAACTGCACCAATTGGACTCAGGCCCGCTTCTTGATATCTGAATTTTTAGAATGGAAAACGAACTATGATTACCTCACTCGACAATTGGTGCCCTCTTCCTACACCTGAGGGTGAGTTCCGTATGTACGACACGGGCGAGGAAAGTGTACGCATCGTCTGCCTCGGTGATTTGAACGAACAGGGGCCCAAGCCGCTTCTCCGGATGCACTCATCCTGTTTGGCGTCCGAGGTTTTCGGGGCGACCGACTGTGATTGCGCGGACCAGTTGCATGAGTCGATGAAGCGTATGGCTAGGGAGGGGCGCGGACTGATCGTCCACCTACATCAGGAAGGGAGGGGCCATGGGCTCTCCAACAAGATCCGCGCGGTTCAAACCATGCATCGCCGCTGCCTGGACACGTTCGAGGCGTTCGAGGCACTCGGCCTCGAACAGGATGTCCGCAGCTACGAGCCGGTCGTTCGTCTCCTTGGGCATCTCGGAATCAAGCGCGTACGGCTCATATCGAACAACCCGGCAAAGGTGCGCTTCTTGCGGGAGCAAGGCGTGAAGGTGGAGATGGTCAGAATACATCCGACCGTTCGACGGGAGAACGCCGAGTACCTGCAGACGAAGAACGCAAAGTTGGGGCACCAACTATCGCTTGAACCACAGGCCTCAGGTGATGGGGTCATCAGCTTTTATCACTCCGATCAGCCGTGGGGCGAACTGTCGAATTTCTCGCGACACGCGGTGTATCTTGAGGGGAAGGTCTGGCCGACGGTCGAGCACTACTATCAGGCGCAGAAGTTTACCGAAACGGCTAACCGTGAGCTGATCCGGATTAGTTTAACTCCTACCCTTGCCAAGAGCCGGGCAACAGAATTTTTGGGTGAGCATCGCCGCAGCGATTGGGAGTTGGTGAAGGAGATGGTTATGTTGGAGGGGCTGCGAGCGAAGTTTGACCAGCACCCTGACCTGCGGGAGAAACTGCTACGATCGGGTGCGAGGGTTCTCGTCGAGCACTCCGATCAAGACGCATATTGGGGAGACGCTGGAGACGGGGCCGGGCTCAACAGGCTTGGGCATCTCTTGATGCAGGTCCGGTCCGAAATGCGTAGTCGTACTGCAGACCAAGAACGCAAGAACTAGGAGGCCGACTATGTGTGGCATAGTTTTGCTCCAGGGTCCTAACGCCCGCGCCCGCCTGTCCGGATGTCTTGATCGCCTGAGGCACCGTGGGCCGGACGATACCGGCGTATGGTCCGGAGATGATGTCGCGCTCGGGTTCACGCGGCTGGCGATAAACGGAGAGGGGCCGGGCTGCAGTCAGCCATTCCGCCATGGTGACCTGGTCGGAGCGGTCAATGGCGAGATCTACAACCATCGCCAGCTGGCCCGCGATTTCGGTCTCACGACGCGGAGCGAATCCGATGCCTACGTTGTTTTGCCGCTGCTCGAGCATAGAGGCCCTCGCGTTATCGACGAACTGGATGGGTTCTATTCTGCCGTAGCACTACGACCTTCAGTACGTGAGGTGACTTGCCTGCGAGACCATATCGGTAAGAAACCATTGTTCGTCGGCCGCTCGCGCAGTGAGTTGTTCATCACGAGCGAGCTAAAGGTGGTGGATGAGGTTGACTGGTTTGAGCTGCTTCCGCGAGGCGTCTCTCAAGTCGCGTTTGATACCGGGCGAGTCACTCTGGTCGCGGAGCATCAGTCCGTGAACTCTTCAGAGGATGTCGTCCAGCTGTTGAAGGATGCGGTGCGCAAACGCATGCCACGAGCCGATCAGCCCGTGGGCATATTCCTGAGTGGCGGTCTTGACAGCTCGCTGATCGCGGCGATGGCGTCGCGGTTGCGGGAAGATGTCACGTACTTTACGTTGGGCGAGCCGGATGGGCCGGACCGCTGTGCGGTTGGGACGGTCGTCGAAGCGCTCAGCCTGGCCGATGTTCGAACCGTCGCCTTGCCGGCGCGCGACCGCCTTCCCGGGCTTCTGCGCTCAGTTGTCAGCGCTACTGAGAGTTACAACCCATCGATAGTCAGTAACGGCCTCGCGACGTATCTGCTCGCGCAGGCGGCGCACGAAGCCGACATCAAAGTGGTCTTGACGGGTGAGGGCGCAGATGAGCTGTTCGGCGGCTACCATTTGTTTAGGAGCCAGGATCCCTGGAGCGAGACGCGTGCCCGGCTCATCGATGATCTGCAAGTCACCGAGCTGCGTCGCCTCGATACGTGCAGCATGGCGCACAGCGTCGAGGCGAGATGTCCGTTCCTCGATCGTGCCATCCGCAGCTTCAGTGATCAGTTGACCTACGACGAGATGTACCACGGCGGGGAGAACAAGATTTCGCTGCGCGGCAACTTCGAGGGAGTTCTGCCAACGCGCATCCTCCGGCGACCCAAGACATCCTTCGATGTGGGCAGCGGAATACGTAGGAAAGTGGTTCAGTTCCTCCGGCGCAACGGTCGCACCGAACGAGAGGAACTGTTGACTCTGTGGCAGGAGCGGTTTGCGTTCGACTCGGCGGATCCGTACTTTTACAACTACCCATGTTTCGATGAGGCCATCAACAGGCGTGGGGAGGTGCATCGATGAGTGCGCCGGATACCACAGCCGCTACAGTACGTGTGTTAGAGGCGTTGATACTCGAGAAATTCAAGACGGAGCCGTTTCAGAACCTTCACATGCTCCAGGGAACAGTGCCTTCTTCCCCGGCACACGGAGGGACGTGCTCAGAAAAGACTCTGAGTTTTCTGCGTACCGCGAGGCGAGGTGGATTCAACGCCTCGCTGCACTCCGGGTTCATCGGCGGCAATGAGATCCACCGACTTGCGAGGGTGCAGATCGATGGCCAGACCTTCTTCGCCGACGTGGGCAACGGCTGGCCAGCGCTCAAGCTGTACCCCGCGCTCATGGAAATCGACTACAACTACTTCGGGATGGGCTTTCGAACGGAGATTCACCGGCACCGCTTGGTGGTATTCCATCGCCGCAATGGGATGGAGTCCCGTCAGCTCGAGATTGACTTCCGCCCCAGGCCGGAGAGCGAGATCATGGCGGACATCGCATCGCGTTTAGATCAAGGAACGGAGTATCCGTTTAGCAATAGCCGGCGTTTCGCGCTCATCGTCGAAGATCGGTTCCTCTTCCTGCGGGGGGAGCGATTGGAGATCTACAGCGATTGTGGGAACGATGTAATAGAGGGGATCGCCGCTGGCCAAGTGCCTTCGATCCTCCGTGAGTATTTCCACTTTGACTACGACCTGCTGTTCGGCCAGTCATCGCCCGAGAGCCCGGAGAGATCGGAACAGTGATATTGTGGCGCACGCCGTATGGCTGAGAGTTCGGCTCTGCTCGTAGACGAGGTGTTTCCACATCGACCAGTGCGGCAGTGGGTGCTCAGTTTCCCATTCCAGTTGCGCTTTCTATTCTCTAGCCGCCCACCGATCAAGGGCCAGGTGTTGGGCATCGTTTGCCGCGTCATGTCTATGCATCTGGTCAGGAAAGCAAGCTACTCGGGAAAGACAGCCCGCACTGGCGCGGTAACGTTGATCCAGCGGTTTGGTCGGTCCGGCACCCCGGGTGCACTCAACCTGAATATTCACTTCCATATGTTGTTCCTGAATGGAGTGTATGTCGACCGTTTCGATGGATTAGTTCGATTTCGCTGGGTCAGTTAACCGACCACTGAACCTTCTGTAGGTTTCCGAAACTGGCCAAAGGGCGTCTCCCACTTCCATGCTGCGGATGTCGGCTTTGGGCACAAACCGGTAGTTACTAGACTGGAAATGTAAGGCGGCTTTCGCACCAAAGCCGCCATTTATGTTTGGATAGTGACTGGCAACTCTCGGCATATAGTCAAGCTCCAGAATCGCCTTCTGAAGAGAGGGGTCCTTCCAATAGTCGCTAGTATTTGACGTAGGCTTTGCGTAATCGTTTGGGCACGTCGCGGCCGACTATGTTTTCGAGCAGCCGAAGCTCAGTATTGGTGTGGTTGATCACCGGTGCGGTGCGAATACGTGTGCCCTTGCTGGCCTTACTCGTAATGTAGCGCGGGCTGTCATGATTGGTGGTGGTGATCAGTTCGTTGTCGTTGGGGTCGTCATGGGCGTTCAGTGCAACCTGGCCATAGCAGGTACACAGATAAGTCAGATCGGGCTCGACCTCGAGATATACTCCGGTGCCGCGAATCCCGATAGTTGCAGTCGAAGCACTTAAATTGAGCTGCTGTCCCGGTTGGCGTTTCGAAAATACCGATAGTAGTCGACCAGTCAGTACCCTGAGGTTACTGATGAAGAAATCAGCACCACCGATTTCCATTTCAGAGTCATTGTGCATGATGAAGGAATCTCCTCCGACCACGAATACGACTTCGCTCTCCTGGCCGGTGCGAACGCTGTCTCCGGCCTGGATACGAGTATTCTTGTTTGCCGGTTCACCGTTTACCCGCACGTCGCCTTTGAGTGTGAAAATTGACTTGTCTTCACTGACTGTCTCTGTTTTGCTACTGAACCAAAAGGCCTGCGCCGGTGTGAAAGGCATCGTGCCGATGGCACCACCACACAGCATCTGCATTACCAGTCTGCGCCTGGTGGGGTCTTCAAGTGACCATTGATCTGGACTGAATAGCTTGTATTTACGGTTCACAGGGAGTATCACGCCTCTCGATTTGTGGAGCAAAAAAAAATTTGGTTTACGATATGGAACATGAGGGTATCGCAATACCATGAAAAAGCCGAATTAGAGTTTGAAAAAGGACCGGAGTTGGCGACTCCTCCGTCTGCTGCGATTTCATACTGGGCAAAATATATAGTGACACATGCGGCTCGACTCTGACGTGCCGAGAGCGTGCGTAAAGCGAGAGACGAGGCTATCGCAGTTTAGTAGTGCCTAAGGAATGGTGAGATTATTGTTGCTGAAATCGCTCGATACTCAGGTGATCAGCGTCGGATTGTTCGAGGTCTATTTTCTCCAAAGGAGACACTGAAACGTGCAGTGTAGGGGGCGGCAAACGGCATACAACGGACGCCTAGTAACTAAACCTGACGAGCAATAGCGTGACGCACGCGTACATGTTAGGAGTTGATTACACGCGTAGGCGGCGGTCTTCGTTGTTCCACGTGGTTATCGTGCTGACCAGCTGATTCAGCGTTTTGACTCGGAGCATCTCTTCCAGGGCAGACCGACGAATAAGCTTAGGCC
>CAYWYT010000103.1:0-8369 GCA_964462665.1 uncultured Woeseiaceae bacterium
ATTCATAGCAGGCCGCGACTGGCCAGTGAGGTGGTTTCGGCATTGCCGATAATCAGGTGGTCCAGAAGCCGGATATCTACCAGTTCCAGCGCCGACTTCAGGCGCCGTGTGATGCGCTCATCCGCCTGGCTGGGCTCGGCGACGCCAGAGGGGTGATTGTGGGCCAGAATGACCGCTGCGGCGTTGATCGACAGCGCCTCTTTCACTACCTCACGCGGATAGACAGATGTGCCATCAATGGTGCCGCGAAACAGCTGGTCGAAGCGCAGTATGCGGTGGCGATTATCCAGATACAGACAACAGAACATCTCATGCCCGAGATGCCGAATTTTGGCGTGTAGAAAGGCCTGTGTGTCTGCAGGGCTGCGAATGGCCGTACCGACAGGCAGAGACTCCTCGAAATATCGTCTGGCGAGTTCAGGAAGGGCGCGCAGCAGCGCGGACCGCTCGCCGCCAACGCCGGGCTCTGTGGTCAGTAGCGCAGTATCCGTATTTAGCAAGCGGTGCAAGCCGCCGAAGCGACGCAGCAGGCGCGTGGCAAGGTCTTTGCCGCCAATGACCCTGGCCAATATTTCTTCATCATTCATGGCGACCAATTTCCGCGATCTCGGCGCCGCAATCAAGCAGCCAATCCGGCCTTGATCACTGGTTTTCGGTTAAGCTAATCGCCATGAACGTTGTGCTTGGAATATCGGGCGGTATCGCTGCCTACAAAACACCTGAGCTGGTGCGGCGTCTGCGTGAACGCGGCGCCGAGGTGCAAATCGTGATGACAGCGTCGGCTGGGGAGTTCGTCACCGAAACCGCGTTGCAGGCCGTCTCAGGCACGCCGATTCGCTCGAATCTGTGGGACAAGGAAGCCGAAGCGTCGATGAGTCATATTGAGCTCGCGCGTTGGGCGGATGTGGTTCTGATCGCGCCGGCGACTGCCGAAATCATGGCTCGGCTGGCGTCCGGTGCAGCATCTGATTTGCTGACGACAGTTTGTCTCGCGACCGAGGCGCCGCTCGCCATTGCGCCGGCCATGAACAAAGTCATGTGGGCAAACGCAGCCGTGCAGGCGAACAGGGAAACGCTCGCAGCACGCGGCGTCAGAATTCTCGGGCCGGATAGCGGCTCGCAAGCCTGCGGCGAGATCGGTGCGGGACGCATGCTTGACCCTGACGACATCGCAGCCATTGTTTGCGGACCGACGCTGGTAAACCAGGATGATCTCTCGTTGACCGGCAAGACCGTTGTGCTGACGGCCGGCCCCACTCGTGAGCCAATCGATCCCGTGCGCTTCATAACCAATCGCAGTTCCGGAAAGATGGGGTACGCCATTGCGGCGGCCGCCCTGGACCAGGGTGCGCGCGTTATTTTGATCAGCGGGCCAACCTCAATCGCGGCGCCAAGCGGTGCGGATGTACATCAAGTAGAAACCGCACAGGAAATGTACGACGTAACGCACGAACAAATTGCCAACGCGGACATATTTATTGCGACTGCAGCCGTCTCGGATTACCGGCCTGCCGAAGTTCAGGCGCAGAAGATCAAGAAGAACGATTCGACCATGCGTATAGACCTTGTTCGATCGGAGGACATCCTCGCCTCGGTTGCCGCACTTGAAGGTGCGCCATTTACGGTGGGCTTCGCCGCAGAGACTGAAAACGTGCGCGAGTATGCTCTGGGTAAGTTGCAGAGAAAGAAGCTCGATATGATCGTCGCTAATCAGGTGGGCGAGGGAAAAGGGTTCGACAGCGATCAAAATGCGGTAAATGTTTACTGGAATACTGGCGAGCAATCGTTCAACACAGCAGAAAAAACCGAGCTCGCCCGCGATGTTCTCAAACTCGTCGCCGAACGTTTCGAGATCGCGTACAGTTCCGGCGAATATGCGATCAATTGAACTGAAAATACTGGACCCACGGATCGGGGACGCAATTCCCCTGCCACATTACGCCACCGACGGCTCTGCCGGCCTGGACATGCGCGCCTGTATCGATGCGGCGATCACGGTCCAACCGGGCGAGACGACTTTGATTCCGACCGGCCTGGCGATTTACATCGGCGACCCTACGCTTGCAGCTGTGCTGTTGCCGCGCTCAGGTCTGGGCCACAAACACGGCCTGGTGCTCGGAAATCTGACCGGCCTGATTGACTCAGATTATCAGGGGCAGGTGTTTATCTCGTGCTGGAATCGCAGCAGCGCGAGTTATGAAATTCAGCCGGGTGATCGTATTGCACAAATGGTTTTTGTGCCGGTAGAGCAGGTTGAGTTCAGCGTCGTTGAAGAGTTCGACGACAGCGCCAGAGGATCAGGCGGATTTGGTCACTCGGGCAAAGCCTGAGCTGTTGCCATAGGAAGACCCTTAAGGTTCTTAAAGCGATGAATGTCGCCGTCGAAACGTTGAACGATGTCCGCTTCGTCCTTCTGGTACTTCTCAAGATTCTTTTGATGCCGCGCAATGGTTGATTCAGTTTCCTGAATCTCCCGAATCAATGTTGGCTCCACCATAGGTGCGCTGGGATTAGAGCTGTAAGGGCGAAACTGCTTCGACTCTTCTTTCAGTTGCAGCAGACGGCGGTCCAGGTTTCGCAAATAGAGCTCGGTGACTCGCGACTGAGCCTGGAATAATTCGATTCTGCGATCGCGATGCATTTCGATTTCATCGACGTTCTGATAGGTCGCCAGCAACGCCCGGTCGGCACGCATTTGCAATTCTTTCTGAATCTCCATGCGCTTGGCCACGCGTTCGGCTTCCAGCTCTGCTTCGGTTTTCTTGCCGTCGATGTGACCGACTATTATGCCGTGTTCATTAATAATGGACTTCATCTTGTCGGCGAATTCGGCGGGAATTTTGTCGCCGTAATGCCGCACGCCCTCATCATCCACCCAGGTGTAGGCTGCGCGCTGCTGCGCTCCAGCGATGAGCGGGAGTAGAAGTAAAACAGCGAGGGCGGTGACGTTTGATCGCATATTTAAATAATGCCATTAAAGGCAAGTCCAGAAACGGGACTAGTTCCCGAAAACACAGCTTAGTCGGAACTGAATATTCTGTAAACGTATTCTACAAATTACAATAAAAACAACAAGTTAAGAAATTATTCCATACTTTTGCCGGTATTCGAGAACCGGATCAAGATAAGATTCATACTCACTTGATTCTTCGAGAGTCATAATCAGGTCATTGAGGCCGATAATACTCACGACTGGGATGCCCAGCGCCTGCTGCAGTTCCTGCACGGCTGACGCCGGCCCCTGACCACGTTCTTGCCGGTCCAGCGATATCACAAGGCCCGCCACTTGGGCACCTGTGGCAGTGATGATTTTGTACGCTTCGCGAACGGCAGTGCCTGCCGTAATGACATCATCGACGATTAGTACCCGACCCTCGAGAGGCGCGCCGACAATGCTGCCGCCTTCGCCATGCGCCTTGGCCTCTTTGCGGTTATACGAAAAGGGTACGTCGATGCCCTGATGCTCGGCCAACGACGCTGCAGCTAGCGCAACCAGCGGAATGCCTTTGTATGCCGGACCAAAAAGCATGTCGAATTTGAGGCCGGCGTCAGCGATTGTCGCCGCGTAGTAGCGACCGAGTCGAGCGGCAGCGTAACCCGTATTGAACAGGCCAGCGTTGAAGAAATAGGGGCTTACACGACCCGACTTAAGCGTGAACTCACCGAAACGAAGAACGCCGAGTTCGATCGAGAGATCAATGAATTCTTTCTTGTACGCTTGCATGCTTCGGTATGATGGCGGCCTTCGAAATCGATTCGAAGTATGACATATGGCTGATGGAGACGCAGATTGTTTCGGGTAATTAGTTTAAACGCCAACGGTATTCGTGCCGCGGCGCGCAAGGGTTTCTTTGAATGGATGCGAAGCCAGGACCCAGACGTTGTTTGCATCCAGGAGACCAAGGCACAAGTACACCAGTTGGTCGATGAATGTTTCTCTCCTGCGGGTTACCACTGCTACTACGAAGATGCGGTGAAGAAAGGTTATAGCGGCGTCGCCATCTACACGAAGCAAAAACCGAAGAAAGTAATTCGCGGCTACGGCGACAAGGAATTTGATGATGAAGGGCGCTACGTAGAAGTTCAGCTTGACGGCATCAATGTCGTCTCCGTTTATCTGCCGTCCGGGTCTTCAGGTGAGCTACGTCAGGAAGCGAAGTTTCGCTGCCTGGATACCTTCACCGAGCATTTGCACAAGCTGCGCCGACGTCGCTCCGAGACGATCATTTGCGGTGACTGGAATATCGCGCACAAGGAAATCGATTTGAGGAATTGGCGCGCGAATCGAAAAAACTCTGGCTTTACTCCCGAAGAACGTGCCTGGATGGACAAGCTCTTCGGCGAGTATCGTTGGGTCGATGCATTTCGTATTGTGCAGCCCGAAGCCGACCAGTACACCTGGTGGTCCAATCGTGGTCGCGCCTGGGACAACAATGTAGGGTGGCGACTCGACTATCAGGTCGTCACAGAAGGTCTCAAGGATCGCGTCGCATCGACCGATATTTACAAGGATGAGCGATTTTCCGATCACGCACCGCTAATCATGGATTACGATTGGCCACATGGTGACTAATATTCGAACCGCGCTAACCTGGTGAGTCGACCTTCGATTAAAGAGGCCGTCCTGAATCGACGCATGTTGATATGCGTCTTTACCGGATTCACATCGGGCCTACCGCTATACATCTTGATTCAACTGGTGCCTGCGTGGCTGCGGACCGAAGGCGTTGGACTTGCTGAGATCGGTTTCTTCACGCTGATCGGCTTGCCATACGCATGGAAGTTCATGTGGTCGCCGGTCATGGATCGCTACACGCTTCCATTTCTTGGCCGACGTCGTGGCTGGATGCTTGCTACGCAAATCGCGTTGATGATTTCGATCGCGGCGATTGGCTTTCTCAATCCCGCCTTCTCAATCTGGGCGGTCGCATACCTGGCGGCGACCATCGCATTCTTCAGTGCGAGCCAGGACATTGTTCTGGACGCCTATCGTCGTGAGTTGCTCGCGGATAGTGAACTGGGGCTCGGCAACGCTATTCACGTTCAAGCCTACCGGTTGGCCGGGCTCGTGCCGGGATCGTTGGCATTGATTCTCGCAGACCACATGCCGTGGAATGCGGTATTTATTGTCGTCGCTGCGTTCATGTTGGTCGGCATGGTGTTGGTAATGAACATTGCTGAGCCGGTGCGAGATCCGAATGCGCCACGCACGATGAAGGAAGCGATAATTGAACCGTTTCGCGAGTTCATCAATCGGCAAGGCATAGCGCCTGCCCTTTTCGTGCTTGGATTTCTGTTCTTCTACAAGCTCGGTGACAATATGGCGACTGCATTGCAGACGCCGTTTTTCATCGATGTTGGCTTTACGCTGACGCAGATCGGCGTGGTCGCAAAATTTGCGTCGCTGACCGCGGTGATTGTCGGTGGTTTGGTCGGCGGTCTGGTCATGATCGCCTTGTCGATTAACCGGGCTCTGTGGTTGTTCGGTATCGTGCAGATCGTCAGCATTCTTGGTTTTGCAGCGCTGGCAGAAATCGGCCCAAATCCATGGATGCTTGGCTTCGCAGTAGCGTTCGAATATCTCGGCGTTGGCCTGGGAACGGCGGCGCTGACTGCTTTCATCGCGCGCTCCACGAACAAGGCATTTGCTGCGACGCAGTTCGCTTTATTTACGGCGCTCGCGGCTACACCAAGAACGCTGGCAGGTGCGACGACCGGATTGATCGTTGAACGCTTAGGGTGGACGAACTTCTACATCCTGTGTGTCGTTCTGGCGATTCCCGGAATGTTGCTGTTGATCAAGGTGGCGCCCTGGAATGACTCGGAGCAATGAACAGCATCGAAATCGCCGTCGGAAAGCTCGACGAGCTCAGCGACCCGGGGTGCCGCGAGTTTCAGATTGGGGATGGCGACTGGCCGCTGCACGGTTTTGTCGTGCGGCAGGGCGATGCGGTGTTTGCCTACGAGAATTACTGCGTGCATGTGGGACATCCGCTCAACTGGATGCCGAATGCTTTTCTGACCAAAGACCGCAGTTCAATTATTTGTGCTTCGCACGGCGCGCTGTATGAAATCGACACCGGCCTGTGCTTCGCCGGTCCCTGCATAGGCAAAACTCTACGAACGGTAGACGCGAGCGTGCGTGACGGCGTGGTGTATGTCAGTGGCAAGCCAGCGCGCTAGAGATACGCTAACTATTTGGGTTCGTTGAGAAACTCAAACAGTTCATGAAAGCCAGGCGGGATATCGCTTCGTTTGATACCGACGTAGTCATCCGGGTCCATATCGACCGCGCCGGACCAGTCTTCCGGTGCACTGACCTCAACCGTAAACAACTCGCGCCAGGACTCAAGATCGACTTCTTCAATGGTGGCATCGAAATGCTGAATTTCGATCGTGTGATCATCCTCGTCGACCGCAACAACCTCGAACATGTTGCCGTTCGGACGCCGAAACCACTTCCCAATGACCGGATATGCGACTGCCATGGTATTGACCTTTTTGAAGTCTCTTCTACTAGTTATAGATCAATTTTCGAAAAGCGCCAGTCCCAGATGCGATGTCCTTTTTTTAGTCCGCGACGCTCGAATTTTGTCGCTGGGCGGCTCAGCGGTTGGTCGCCGTCGTGCTCGCGTCGTTCGGCGCAGTAGAACAAGGGGGATTCGTTAAGAACTTCATCGATGTGCTCCGCATAGTTCGCCCAGTCTGTCGCAATATGCAGAGAAGCCTTTGATTCCAGCCGGCTGGCGCAGAGCTCAAGAAATGACGGTTGTACGATACGTCGCTTGTGGTGTCGTTTCTTTGGCCACGGGTCCGGGAAGTACAGGTTGATGCGTGCCAGGGACGCGGGCGCGATCTGCTGCTCGAGGACCTCGATCGCGTCATGAGCAATAATTCTGAGATTCTCAACGCCTGCGGCGCGCGCCGCGATCATGCAGTGGCCGTTACCGGGGTCGTGCACCTCGATGCCAAGAAAATCTGATGACTCGTCTTCACTCGCGAGCTGCACCAGGGAATCGCCGTTGCCGAAACCGATCTCCAATACGACCGCTGCACTGCGTGCGAAGACCTGCTCAAAGTCCAGGGGCTGTGGTGCGAACTCAACGCCATAATCCGGCCAAAGTTCTTCAAGCGCTCGTTGCTGCGAGGTGGTCATTCGACCAGCACGTTTCACAAAGCTGCGAATAGTGCGTTTATGTTCGACGTTTGCCACGAAGCATCTGTATAGGGCCGGTATTTTCTTCTGTGTGACCTTTCACGGATTCGTAAAATGAGCGAATAATGGTCATGTCAGCTTCGACATCGCCCGTCAGCATCATCATCGGACCGAATCCCAGCCGCTTTGTCGAGTAGTCGAAAAAACCGAACACGACCGGTACGCCGGCTTCTTCGGCAATTCGATAAAAGCCGGATTTCCAACCCTTAGCCTTGCTGCGCGTGGCCTCGGGCGCGATGCCACAAAGATAGTCGTCATTTTCAGTGAATGCGGTGACCGCTTGTTTTACGGCCGAGTGAGAATCACGCCGGTCCAGTGGCACGCCGCCCATGCCGTTGAGCAACACGCTCATCGGAAACCAGAACATCTGCTTTTTCACAAGAAACTTTACGTCGACGCCGTACGCGACCTTGTACACCAGCGTCCAGTAGCCGTCCCAATTCGAGGTATGCGGCGCGCCGATAATCACGGCTTTTCTGACCGGCGGCGTTGGCCCTACTGGCGTCCAACGACCCAGCCAAAGGAGAAACTTTGCGACTCGCGGCCAAAACAAATTTTTACTCCTCGCCTGCTTCTGCAGATTTACGATGCCGCAGTATGATCGGCAATATAAACAAAGTAACAACCAGACAGCCGAAGAGTGCAGCGGCTGCCTGTGCGCCGAACTGTATCAGGCTGGGACTCTTGGCGACGATGAATGCGCCGAACGCTGCAATCGATGTCGTGACCGTAACCACGACCGCCAGTCCGGTTTCTGCGAAAACCACCTCCAGGTCACCGTTATGGCGTCGCCACGACGATAGTAAATGTACGCCTCCGTCTACGCCGATGCCGAGCACCATCGGGATGATAGCTGCAGTGACGACTGACGCTGCGACGCCGCCGAAGGACATTGCACCTGCTAGCCAGATTAAGGACAGCACCAGCGGTAGCAAGACGACAAACGGCAGGCTGCCGCTACGAGTGCCAATGGCCAGCACCAGCAAGATCAATCCAGTGGCAAGTGGCAATACGAAACGAATATCTGCGTAGAGCAGTTCATCTATGCGTGCATTCATGACCGGGGCACCGCTGAGCTGCCAGTTACCAAGCTCAAGACGTTCGATCTGGTGTTCGATATCCCAGGTCACCGCTGCAAAGTTGCCACGAATAA
>CAYWYT010000104.1:0-8312 GCA_964462665.1 uncultured Woeseiaceae bacterium
GATGCTTCGGTTTAAACGCGAGACGCACTGTGATTGATCTTTACTATTGGCCAACTCCGAACGGTCGCAAGATTTCGATCATGTTCGAAGAGTGTGGCCTCGAATATAAGGTTATACGCGTTGATATCGGCGCCGGAGACCAATTCGAACCTGAGTTTCTGAGAATAAGCCCAAATAATCGTATGCCTGCAATCGTCGATCACGACACAGGGGTTTCTGTGTTTGAAGGCGGCGCCATTCTTATTTATCTGGCGGAAAAATCCGGCATGTTATTGCCCGACGAACAGCATGCTCGTTTCGATGCTCTGCAGTGGCTTTTCTGGCAGGCCGGGGGGCTTGGGCCGATGGCAGGCCAACTGAGTCACTTCGTAAACTACGCCAAGGATCCAGTGCCGTATGCGTATGATCGCTATGCGAATGAGTACGATCGGCTGCTTGCAGTTATGGACGTGCGCTTGCGCGACAGAGACTTCCTCGCGGGTGAATATTCGATCGCGGATATCGCGGCTTTTCCCTGGGTAATGCCCTACAAGCATTTTGGTCAGGATCTCGATCGGTTCGAAAATTTACGGCGCTGGTTTAACGCGATAAAGAGTCGGCCGGCCGTGCAGCGCGGTGTAGATGTTGGCAAAGACTGGCGACGCGATGAGGCAAGAAACGAGAAGGCGCGGGCGCTTATGTTCGGCCAGAACTCCGCAACCGTATTTGATGCAGCTAAAGCGTTGGAGAGCTAGATGAGGTTATTTGATTGCAGTACGGCCCCGAGCCCAAGGCGAGTGCGTTTTTTTGCGGCGGAGAAAAATATCGAACTGGAATTGGTGCCGGTTGATCTGGGAAGTGGCGAGCAGTTTGGCGCTGATTTTCGAGCCGTAAACCCGGACTGCGTCGTGCCAGCTCTGGAATTGGATGACGGAACCTGCCTTACGGAAGCCGTCGCCATCTGTCAGTACCTCGAGGACATTCAGCCGGAGCCTACGCTGTTTGGAGACACTGCAATTGAGCGTGCTACCGCTGCGATGTGGAACGCGAAGGCAGAACAACAGGGTTTGTGGGCGGTGGCAGACGCCTACCGCAATTTCGCGAGAGGACTCAAAGGTCAGGCTCTGCCCGGTCCGCATAAATACGAGCAAATACCGGAGCTCGTAGAGCGTAGCAAGAGTCGGGTGCTGTCCTTTTTCAAAACACTGGACATGCAACTGGCACAAAACGAATTTATTGCAGGCGATCATTTTACGATCGCGGATATTACGGCTGTGGTCATGATTGATTTCGCTGCGCGCGTGAAAATAGGCATCGATGATGACGCTGCAAATCTGCAGCGTTGGTATGCCACTGTATCCGCTCGTCCGGGCGCATCTGCATGAGCGAAGAATCGCAACTCGCATCATCGGTTCTGATGGTCAGGCCCGTCCGCTTCGAAAGCAATTCAATGACGGCGGAGTCGAATCGTTTCCAGGGTAAGTCGAACACCGACCCGGACACGCAAAATGCCGTGGCCCAGCGAGAATTCGATGCGCTCGCGGCGACTCTTCGCGAGGCCGGGGTTAACGTCATAGTCGTCGATGACACAGCCGAGCCGCACACACCCGACTCTGTCTTTCCCAACAACTGGATCAGCTTCCATGGTGATGGCCGTGTCGTACTGTATCCGGTGGAGGCAGAGAACCGTCGTACCGAGCGTCGTCAGGATATCGTAGAGCGACTGGACTCGATGGACGGCTTCGCGGTCAAAGAGATCATCGATTTGTCTGGCCACGAACAAGCCGGGCATTATCTGGAAGGTACTGGCAGCATGGTGCTGGATAGAAAAAACCATGTGGCCTATGCCTGTTTGTCCTCCAGAACGCAGCTTGACCCGCTAGGTGATTTCGCACAAAGAATGGACTACGACGTTTTAACGTTCGACGCTGCTGATCGCGACGGCGTGCCCATATATCACACCAATGTTTTGCTGAGCATAGGCGAGGAGCTGGCCGTGGTTTGTGCCGAGGCAATCCAGCGCGATGAGCAACGGACAGCGGTATTGCAACGTCTCTCGGATAGCGGACATGAAGTTATTCTATTGAGCTACGATCAACTGCAAGCATTCGCCGGCAATATGCTGGAGCTACGCAGCAGGGATGGCAACAGGCTCGTCGCGATGTCGCAACAGGCCTACGACTCGCTTGACGACGTGCAAACCGAGCAATTGCGCGCGAATGGGCGCATCGTTTCTTCGGATATCAGCAACATCGAGGCTTCAGCCGGCGGCAGCGTTCGCTGTATGCTGGCCGAAATACACTTACCCAGCGCGTGACTAAGCAATGACAACTCCTCACCACTACACCATCCAGCCGAAGGATCTCGGGGCTCATTTGTACGCAGTTGAGCTAACGGTTGCGGCACCGGATCCAGCGGGCCAGGTATTCGCGATCCCAGCCTGGATTCCAGGCAGCTACATGATTCGCGACTACGCGAAGCATGTTGTCGCAATTCGTGCTGAGTCAGATGGACGGTCGGTCGAGTTACACAAACTCGACAAGAGCCGCTGGCAGGCGGCACCCACTGAACGTGCAATTACGCTTGTGGCCGAGATTTATGCTTATGACGACAGTGTCAGAGGCGCACACCTGGATAACACGCACGCTTATTTCAACGGTCCCTGCGTCTTTCCGTCGGTCGAAGGACAAGAGAGCTTCGAATGCGTGCTGGACATTCAGGCGCCGGAAGATCGGATCGCTAATGGCTGGCGCGTCGCGACGTCCATGCGACGACAAGATGCCGAAGCCTACGCTTATGGCACTTACGTCGCGGCCGACTATGCGGAGCTAATTGATCATCCGGTAGAAATAGGCGACCTCGCGGTCGGCGAGTTTGAGGTTCGCAGTATCCCGCATGCGATCGCGATTCGTGGTCGTACCCGAGTCGATATGGCGCGTATCTGTCATGACCTGCAGATATTGTGCGAGCAGCACATGGAATTATTGGGTGCACCACAGGACTTTGACCGTTATCTGTTTCTCCTGCATGCACCCGGCAAGGGTTACGGCGGACTTGAGCATCGGTGGTCGTCAAGCCTCGTTTGTTCGCGCGACGATTTGCCGCAGCGCGGCGAGGATGAGATCAGTGACAGTTACCGAACCTTTCTCGGTCTCGCCAGCCATGAGTACTTTCACCTGTGGAACATCAAGCGCTTAAAACCGGCTGTATTCACGCCGTACGAGCTGGTTGATGAATCGTACACGCGCCTCATGTGGGTGTTCGAAGGCATCACTTCTTACTATGACGACTTGATACTGGTCCGCTCGGGCCTGATCCCGGCCGAGAGCTACTTGGAATTGTTAGGCCAGGTAATCACGCGCGTCATTCGTAGCGGCGGACGACATCGACAGAGTGTTGCCGAGTCGAGTTTCGACGCCTGGACCAAATTCTATAAACAGGATGCGAATGCCTCGAATGCGATTATCAGCTATTACACTAAAGGTGCACTGATCGCGGCAACTCTGGATCTCAAATTGCGCGCCGAGTCCGATGGCGAACTCTCCCTGGACGACGTTATGCGGTCGTGTTGGGATCGTTGGGGTAAAGGGGAAGAGGGTATGCCGGAAGAAGGCTTCGAAGCCGTATGCGCGGAGCTGGCAGGTGACGGCCTCGAGGATTTTTTCGAAGCGGCGATTCGTGGTACTGGTGAACTGCCTTTGCAGGCAATGCTGGCGACGGTCGGTGTCGATTATCATTTGCGGCAGGCTACGAGCCGGATAGACAAGGGTGGCAAGAAGAAATCAAGCAAGCGCCTCACGCCGCTTTGGTTGGGTGCGAACTTGAGCGGCGCGGGCGGCAAGCTCACGTTCTCGTCAGTGTTGAATGGTGGGCCTGCTGAACAGGCAGGAATCGCCCCGGGTGATGTCGCGGTTGCTCTGGATGGCGTCGCGCTAACCCCCGCAAATTGCGATAAGCGATTGCGCAGTTTTCGTAACGGCGAGACTCTCGAACTAGTTATCTTTCGTGGTGATGACTTGATGACTACCCGCATCACACTGGTCGATGCACCGGAAAATAGCTGTTATCTCAGCATCGATGAAGAGGCTGACCTCACGACCGTTGCGCGCCGCGACGACTGGTTAAATTCGGCTTGAGCTATGCCCGGCTTCTGGCCAATCCATTGCTACGCCTTTTTGCAGGTGCCACGTTTATCAGCTTTTCGCCTGTTTGGGTAAAGCTCGCTGACGTCTCGCCGACGGCCAGCGGGTTCTATCGGCTCGCAATTGGCGGCGTTGCTCTGGCCTTATTTCTTGCAGTGAGCGGCAGGCGTTTGCAGCTTTCAAAGCGAGCGTGGCAAATACTGGTCGTGGCAGCAATTTTCTTTGCGCTCGATATATGGTTCTTCCATCGCAGCATTATTATCGTCGGGCCCGGGCTTGCGACCTTGCTGTCCAATTTTCAGGTTTTCTTCATGATGCTTGCAGGCGTGTTGCTGTTGGGCCAGCGACCGCATCTGCTGCAATTGATCGCAATTCCTCTAGCGCTGTTTGGCCTTGGTCTGATCGTCGGTTTCGACTGGAATGCGTTGTCCAGCGATTATCGCATCGGCGTTATCCTCGGCTTACTCGCAGCGCTCTTCTACGCTGGATACATGTTGTTGATGCGTGCTGCGCGCCGCGACTCAAGCGACCCGCTGCCGGTTCGCGAAGTTGCGGTTATTTCTCTCGGATCGGCCGTGATTTTGGGGATAGCAGCCATTGCAGAGGGTGAGTCATTGCTGGTTCCCTCAATGCTCGACGCGGTTTGGTTGTTCAACTACGGTTTGTTTTCGCAATGTCTGGGCTTACTGCTCATAGCCAGCAGTTTGCGCATGGTAACCACAACCCAAGCCGGGATCGCCTTGCTGTTGCAGCCGACACTGAGCTTCACATGGGATGTTCTATTCTTCGATCGGGCTATGACTGCGTTGGAGCTTGTTGGTGCAGGACTTACTTTGTTCGCTATTTACCTGGGGTCGCGCAGCAGCTCAAAGCAAATCTAGCGCCGCGGGCAACACTTCGATATCAAATCGGTCCTGCAGTGGCTGAACTTCGCCGTCGAGGTGCGACTCGATCGCCGCCGCTGACGTAATAGTTAATTTGCTCACCTCATGCTGAATGATCTCAGGTTCGTGCATGTGTTTGCCACGCATTAGTAACGGCAGGAGCGCCAGAATTCGTATCCTCGAGACCGGATTGGCGATCAGCAGATTCATCTTGCCGTCCGCGTTGTCTGCCATTGGCGCAATATGAAACATGCCGCCTTCCCAGGGGCCATTGCATACAGCAGCGAGCGTAACCGGGCCACTAAGGTCTACATGCTCGTTTTGAATGCGCATATCGGGTGTAGCGACACCGTCGTACAGGCAGCGCAGGATCGCCAACAAGTAGACGAAGTCTCCGATTTTCCAGCGATAGGATTGCGCGATACGCGTGACTTTCGCGTCAAAGCCGATGCCGATTCCATTCGCGAAGTAGCGGTCATTCACTCGCCCTAGATCAATCCTGCGAATAGGTGCTTCCGTCGTCATGCGTTGAACCAGCGACCGCGTCGCCTGTTCCCAGTCGAGCGGAATTCCACAAGCCTTGGCAAAATCATTTCCCGTGCCGCTTGGAATGACGCCCAAAGCGCAATCCGCGCCAGCGCGCTGCATGCCGTTTACTGCTTCATGAACGCTGCCGTCACCGCCCACGACGACGATTCTGCGCACACCATTCTGAATGTGGCTCGTTACCTGTTGTTCGAGATCGCGCACCGCGCGGCTGCGGACGATGTCCAGCGCGACACCGCCTGCCTCGAACAATCGTTGAATCCGTTCGAGACGCTTTCCTGCACGACCGCGCCCGGCCGTTGGATTTATAAAAAGTGAAACTGGATGATCGGTCATATGCCCGCCGCGGAAGGCCGTTACCCGATGCTACAATGGCGGCGTCATCGCAAGCAAAGCGGATTTCCAGATGCTCGAGCTCGGCGTTAAATTTCTGATCAGTTACTTCATTGGCTCTCTCATGGGCGCGATTATTATTGGTCGATTGCGCGGCGGTGTTGATATTCGCACCATGGGCAGCGGTAACGCGGGTGGTACGAATGCGCTCAGAACTCAGGGGGGCCTGTTCGCACTTGGCGTCGTGATTATCGATATTGGCAAGGGCGCAGTTGGCGCTGGCATCGTGCCTGGTCTGGAGTTGCCGTATGTGCCGGCCGACCCGGAGGTGTCCAGAACATGGCTCACGCTGTGTTGCGCTACCGGAGCAATTTTTGGTCATGTCTGGCCAATTTTTCACCGTTTCCGCGGCGGCAAGGGCGCGGCAACATTCGTCGGAACGCTCGTGGTCATCAATGCGGTGTTGCTTATCCCGCTGTTAGTGATCTGGGTGATAATTGTGGTGCTTAGTGGCTATGTAGGCCTTGCCACAGTAGGTGCGGCCGTCGCATTGCCAATATGGGTAGGCCTAACTTTGTTACCGGCGGAGCAGCCCCTGTTGATGTACTGCGTGATGATCGCCGGCTTTACTGTGTTTTGGCATCGTTCAAATATTGAGCGAATGCGAGCCGGTACCGAGCATCGCAATACTGGTCTCATGATATTCGGACGCAAGCGCACAGCTGGCGAAGATGAGCAGCCTTGACACAAGCCTGATTCGCCAGTCGCTGGCGGCGGAGACCAGAAAGAAGCTGGACGAACTGGAGGTATTCGGTAGCGTCGCTTCGACGAACACATACCTGATGTCGCAGCCAGCACCTGGTGTTGGCCGTTTCAGGGTGGCGATCGCGGACCATCAAACTGCAGGGCGCGGACGTCACTATCGTCGCTGGATTTCGCCGCCGGGTGCTGGCTTGTATATGTCATTCGCGTACTCATTCGAAGAGCAGCCCGATCAACTGCCGAGCCTCACGCTGGCTATTGGCGTCGGTGTCATCGCTGCTTTGCAAAAACTCGGTATCAACGGAGTCAGTCTGAAATGGCCGAACGACATTGTTGCGCTGAACGGCAAATTGGGTGGGATTTTGACCGAACTTCAGTCACGCGCGAGCAAAGAGGTCACGGTCGTTACGGGAATTGGCTTGAATATCGATCTGCCGGAAGACGCAGAGACGAGCATTGAGTCAGATTGGGCGCGGCGCGTCGTCGACATTTCAAGTGTTTGCGAAACGGTTCCTGGGAGGGCGGCAATTGCGGCGGCAATCGTCAATGAGTTGCACGGCGTGATGAGTAAGTTCGCAGCGCTTGGCTTTGTTGGTTTTCTCGAAGCCTGGGCGAAACATGACTGGCTCAAGCAGCGCGAAGTGATCGTCGATCTGCCCGATCAGCAGATCACCGGGGTGGCTGCAGGTGTGGATAATGACGGCGCCTTGCTGGTCGACACAGGAAAGGCGAAAATCCGAGTCGTCTCCGGGTCGATTATCCTTGCTGGACTGACGGAGTAAATACAACGAGAATGATTCGCGTATTCGCCGGATAGCTATTGATGAGAAACCTGTTACTACTGTTGTTGCTCGCGAACATTCTCTATTTCGTGTGGGGGACGTTCGTTGGCAAGAATGAGGAGCCTGGAGTGGCCGTCGTCGCCGAAGCAGACCTCGGGCCGCCTCTGGCTGTCTCTACTGGCCACGATGCAAACGTGGCCGCCAGCGTCGGTACGGTGCTCGACTCCGGTGAGCCGTCTGATCTGGAAGCGGTCGTCGGCAGGTCCTGTGTGTCGATCGGCCCATTTCGGGCCAATACCGATGCCGATACAGCGCTTACCGAATATGCGGGTGAGGGCATGCGTACTGCGCTGCGCTCCGCTCATGGTGAGATATTCGTTGGCCATTGGGTGCAAATACGAAATATTGCGGACAATATGACGGCTAAGAAAATGATCGAGAAACTGCACGACGGTGGCTTGTCGGATGCCTATCTTGTGTCGAGCGAAGACGAGGGCTTGTATATCTCGCTGGGGTTGTTCGGCGACGTCGAACGCGCCGAAAAGGTTGAATTACAAGCCAAGTCGTTGGATTTGCCGGCCGACATAACCCCTAAAACCCGCGAGGGCACCATGTTCTTCGTGGATATCGGCCTCCCCCCAGGCAAGGGGGCGGGCGCCATGATGGAGAAATATGGCGAGTCCAAGGTACTGTTGCGGGACGCGGCGACCTGCCCACAACAGCAATAATCATTGACTCAGGCCCTTGTCAGGCCGGTCGGAATGGCGAATAATTCGGCACCGTTCGATTTGCATACCAAACGCCGGCATAGCTCAGTTGGTAGAGCAACTGATTTGTAATCAGTAGGTCCCGCGTTCGACTCGTGGTGCCGGCACCATATTTCC
>CAYWYT010000105.1:0-8232 GCA_964462665.1 uncultured Woeseiaceae bacterium
TATACTAATGCTGTGCTCGCCCGGCTGTAGCTCAAGCGGCCCGTAGGGCGATTTACCAACCGTCGCGCCATCAATCGACACAATCGCGTCAACCAGAGGTTCCGTGGCGACCGATAGCCGGCCTGGTAGTCGACGCATTTCTATTTGCAGCCGCATACTGGCCTCTTCGCCAACAGTGAATGCCTGGCTGACGTCGTAGTAGCCCTGCCTCTCAATATTGACCGTGTGCTCGCCAGACCGCAGCAAGATACGATCACCGATAGGAAAGCGAAACCAGCCTCCGGTTATCTGCACGCTATCAGGGTCTGCCGGTTCGACATCAAATTGAACTGATTTCGAGCTAAACAACAAATAGGAAGTAATCAATAGCAAGCTCAGGACGATCCCGATAATCATCTTCAACGGGCTTTGGCGTGAATCGTCGGGACTCGCCTGCGTCTGACTGGCACGCTGAAATGCAGTCGGTGCGATCTGCTCGTCATCGGCATCGCGTGGCGCACTGTCGAGTTGCGGCGGCTGCGTTACATACGCGCTGTCCTCGAGATGGACTTCCAGGATCAATTGTCCGTCAGCAGTGGAAATGTGGATGCGACTACCGAAAAATTCGAGCTGATCACCGACCTCGAGTCGGCGGCTTGTTAGCAACGGCTCGGAATTGATTTGCATTGATGAGTCGCGACCAGCGGGCTGCACAAACGGCGCGCCGTCAAGTAGATCGAGCAATACTACCGGGCCGCCGCCGGGACCTGGCAAACGTAAGCCACAGTCCCCGCCTGTCCCAACCCGCAACGGCAAATTGCTCTCGTCAATTCGGCGCTCGCCTTCGACGTCTCTAATAATCAGATGATCGAAACTCAAATGGCTTCCTCACAACGAATGACAATAGGCTTGGCTTCATACTCAGGCCCTACCAGAAACTCAAGTCGCACATCACGAAAACCTGGGCGGCTGCCAACAGCGACATACTTACCCGGGCGTAGTGTCAATTCGTGAGTCTCGAAGCTGCCGAGTTTACCAACTTTGTAGACTGAAACATCGGTCACGTTGTCCGAAATCAGTTGTACTTGCAGCGGCGTCGCTGCTCGCTTTAGCAGTCGCGACAATTCGTCCCTCTGCGCGCTCAATCGCGGACCAACTTCCGGCATGCGCGTAATGTCCACCACCATCATGGTTGCTTTTTGCATGGTTGACGGCGAACTGAGGCTGTCGGGTTTCAAAATAAATTCGTCCAATTGCCTGTGCAATGCACTCATCTGGCGTGCATGCTGCAATCCTTGTTGCGCAAAATCGAGATTATCGTCGATCTCTAATAGTCTTTCGTAGGTCGCAGCCGCCAACAACCACACCTCCTCTTCTTGCTGCTGTTGCGCCTGCTGCTCATAAGAGCTGATCTGGTTGAGGTGAATCTCCTGCTCCACTTGCAGCAACCCGTCAGCGGGCTCACGCGACGCCGGCTTGAGCTCCTTGGCCATTCGAAACGCAGCCCGCGCAGCGTCGTAGTGGCCGTCCGCAATTGCGAATAACCCTTCCGTCATGCGCGCATCAAATTCCATCTGATTGATCTGGGCGTTGACGCGTTGCAATCCGGCCTGCGCTGGTGCCCATTGCGAGTCCAGCTCAACAGCTTCCGCGTAGCTCTGTTGTGCCGCAGCAAGCTCGAGATCTCTCTCAAATGTCACTCCCCGCTCGGTTAATGCCAATACCGTGTCCAAATTCTTCGCACGGGCGTATCCCGCCTGCGCGGCAGCATGACCGGGACTGATCGCAACGGCGAGCTCGTACAAACGCAGTGCATCCAGAGTATTGGCAGCCTCCAGCGCTGCCTGTGCGTCACTGAACGTGCTCGCAAAAACCTGATCAACTTCATCGAGCAATGGCTCGACAACGTCTATTGTCTCGAGATACTTTTCACTGGCAGTCGCGTAGTCGCGTGCCAAGTACGCGGCGTCGCCCTCCGCGTAGAGCTCCAGTGCTTGCTTGTATCGTATGCCGCCCCATCGCTGCACTGCGCGGCTCTCAAGCGTGTTCATCATCGAAAGCAGTTGACCGAGCACCTCTTCTGTCTCAGACCGAGCGACGACTCTGACATCACGATCAGGCAGCCTGGAGTCTCCCTCGACTGCCGTATCCGATTCTATAGCGGTCGCAACCGCCGCGGTTTCTTTCGGCGGCGTCGCTTCGTCATCGGTGGAAACTGTTTTGGGCAGCACGAAAACGACACCGATCAACAACACCATCAGAACCACCAAACTAATACCCACGGTGCGCGGACTGATCCCCGGTTTCTCCGTTGTCGGGATCACGGGTTTCGCTGCGGCAGATGCTTTTCGCGAAGGGGCTGCGGTACTCGCTTCGATTATTTCCGCGCTCGAAGACTCGCTGGCAGCAACATAGCTCGCCGGTGCAGGCGCTCCGCTAAATCCGGCGGCGATCAGCCGCGCCGCCACCGTCTCGGCGTCAGGACGTGCAGCGGCGTCTTTCTCCAGCATGCTTGCGACCAGGTCCACCACGTCATCCGGCACCGACTCACCTGACGCCGCGGTCAATGGCTCAGGTATTTTGTGCAAAATATCATTGCTGGTGCTTGCCGAAGAATACGGCGACTGCCCGGAAACCAGATCATAAATAAGCCCACCGAACGCAAAAATATCGTCGGCTGGCAGTGCAATATCTCCGGCGACGCTCTGTGGGCTTGCTGCAATTAGTGAACCACCGTCGGCTTCCGACTTCGTTAACGCCGCAGCACCGAAATCGGACAAATAGGGAGCACCGTTGCTATCCAGCAAAATGTTGCTGGCTTTGATGTCGCGGTGCACTACGCCTTTGCTGTGAGAATATTGCAGTGCATTCGCGATCAAAATGATGGGCGACAAGATGTGCGCCAGAGGGGCTCCGCTTAGAACAGAGGCATCCGCTCCATCGACGAATTGCAGGCTATAAAACGTGCCGTTCGAGTCACTATGAAATTCAAACACCCGCACTATATGCGCATGCATAAGACGGATGCTGGTTTGCCATTCTTTGTGCAGAAACTCTGCAGGCAAGCGGTCGCTGCTGAGAATTTTTAGCGCAACCGATGCGCGAGTCATGCGATCGTTCGCTAGCCAGGTTTGCGTGTCCGCACCCGTTCCCAGCCTACGAATCAACGTATAACGGTCGGCAAGCTCCGTCCCTTTTTGCAGGTCTCGCGTCACTCCGAATGCTTATCCCGTAGGTTCGGGAACGCGCTCCGGCAGATCGTCTTCGACGGGATCTACGAATCCCGTTTCGGATTCGTAGATCTGCTTGAGCAGGCGTCGCCAGCTCTCGTACTGTGCGGCAGCCGTGCCAGTCAGGCGTCGCGATTCGCCATCGACCGATACAATCATCGGCGCAGCTTCAGCTCCGAATGACTCCGACAACTCCTTGATGGATTCCAAGTGAATATTGGCTTCCGAGCGGCGCGAAATGCCGCCAAACATTGACTCAAAGCCCTGCTGAATTCCTATGCCCTGCAAGCTGCGATTAATATTGCGCGTTTGCTTGCCGCCGCTATCTGTATTTGCAGCTAAAGAACCCGCAAGAACCACTGCGCCCATCAGTGTTTGTAGATTCGCGGAGCGCCGCACTTGACGATAATTAATGGATTCTTCACGCGCAGTCTTACGCCATGAGCGATAAGGAATCGCGATGCCGTAATAAAAATTTGCGTAGTGTTCATTGAGTGTGTCCACGACCAATCGGTCACGTTCCCGGATCTGACGCAGACGATCCACTGCAGGATCGTTCTCGGCTGGCAAACGTACCGCAGATACGATTCCGTCTTCGCCCTGCGCTAAATGTTCACCGTAAGCTTCGGGCGACATATCCGCAAAAAACTGTAGCTCCGAAACTTGCTGAATATGTGTAATCGCCTTTGGCGTCATCTGTGCAACATGGGCGCGTAAGTCGTTGGCGATGTCGTTGAATATTTTCTGGTATGGATCAAGCCTGCGATCGCGATTAATCGAATAGGACGAAACACCTGTTTGGGTACTGTAAGACTTGCGATACCAGCTCTGACCGCGGGCATCTCCAACCGTAACCTCGAGCGTCACATACTCACCGTCTGATTCTTCGATCTCGCCACTAATAATGACATCTGTATAGGCGCTGCTTGAGGGTATGACGCGCACAGCTCCCCAATGCCCGGTTCCCTGCAACGTAGTCTTCAGGTGATATGCGAGATAGCGCGATTCAGCTGCTCGAATATCCTCATAGATCTGAGTGCTACTCGATTTGTTGTCCTCAGGCACGCCTTCCGCAAACTGGATTATCCCGATGTCGAGCAACATACCCTCTTCGGGCGGTGCTTCGGCAACGATAAGCTTAGTTTCCTCTGCCGTGATGACTTCATTAATCGAACAACCAGGCAACAATACGTAGATAGCTACGAGAAGCGTGATCTTCTTCATGCTTTGCAATTGAGTCCCCATAAACTTCTATTCTTCTTATAGGCCTTTGTACTTGCGGTATTCCTCCCACAAGCGCTCGCGCAAGGCCGGATCTTCTTCTGTTAGTGCTGCCTCGCGTAGTTGCCGGGCGATTATATCGTCGTCGGCCATTACGAGGACGTCATCCGGCGTGCGCTCGGTAATTTCTTCCTGAGTCATACCTGCAGTCGGCGATGCGCGCTCGCCACCACCGGCTCCACCAGTGGAATTACCACCGCCACCCGCACCCGCGGCTTGTTGGCCCAAGCTAATACCACCGCCACCACTGCCGCCACTGCCACCGCTACCGCCACCTTCGCCGAAGCCTTCGGTATTGCGTCCAACCGAGGCAACCTCTTGTTGCTCTTCCATCAGAACTTCGTCGAATCCACCAATGGACTCGTCGAGTTCTTTGCCCAGCCGGGCAGCACGTTCGTCCGCGCTTTCCGTGGGGAATTCACCAGCACTGCCAGCGCCACCGGTACCAGCTACCGTGCCGTCAGAACCTTCGGCACCGCCGGAACCGCCGCCAGCACCTGCGCCGCTGCCCTCAGCGCCACCGCCGTCTGCACCGCCGCCACCTTCTGCACCGCCACCTTCAGCACCGCCGGAGGCTTGTGCTTCAGCATCTGATGCTGCAGCACCACCACCGCCAAGGCATTCTCCTGCCTGACCCATGCCGCCTACCCCGCCGGGCAAAGCGCCAGTGTCACCACAATCACCACCCGATTCGCCGTCGCTATCTCCGCCGCCGTCACCGCCGCCTTGATCGCCACTGCCGCCACCGGCTTCAGCACCAGCACCGGCAGAATCGCCGTCACCGCCACCGCCACCGCCGGCTTCAGTACCTACTTCACCAGCACCGCCGCCAGCGCCACCGGAGCTACCACTCGGCCCCTCAGATCCACCCGATTCGCCGCCTCCAGGCATTCCGCTGCCACCCGATGATCCTCCACCTGACTGGCCACCCGATTCGCCGCCTGACGATCCTCCGCCTGACTCGCCACCCGATTCACCGCCTGACGATCCTCCGCCCGACTGCCCTCCGGATTCGCCACCCGATTGACCACCGGACTCTCCGCCCGACTCACTACCCGATTGCCCGCCTGACTGACCGCCACCTGACGATGGTGGCGGCGATCCGCCACCTGAAGACGGTGGCGGCATGCCTCCGGCCGGCGGTGCAGGGGCTCCGGACGGACTCGACATCTCGGACTTGCATCCGCCGATGACCAGAGTTGCGACTACTGTCAGCAACAAAGGCTTTAACAATTGGAATACCGATGTATCGGCCTGGCCGTTTTTCATTGTCCTGCTCTCTCGATGCGAGGTGTGGTGGCGAATATAGAGCCGCCGTAATTACTGGGTTTGAGCTATAAAGTACGGTCCGAGTTCCATCGGATCTTAATCACGCAACATCTGTGACGATAATACGCGTCATGGCGACTATCAACACCCCCGATTAACAATACAACGCGCAAATCGACGCTGCCGTTGACATAATCGTAGCCAGTTGATTATTAAGGCCGAAAGGGCTTCCGAAACAGGATTACCGAGAGATCATCGGGTTTACTGGGTTGTTCGACCGCCGTGCCATTCATGCGCCGACGCGCGAGCGCGATTACAGCATCCGCCGCTTTGCTTAAGGGCCCTTTACGAACCCGCTCCAGGATCTCACCAACGAGAACGTTATCCATCAGCCCATCGCTGGCCAGGATTATCGTGTCCCGTGGCTGCAATTTGACCTCGGCGCCAATGTCGATACGCATATCGGACGTCCCCAGAAAATTGGAAACCAGATGGCGATCGTCATGGTGCAATGCCTCGCGCTCATTAAGAAAACCGGCTTCAACCGCGAAACCGGTCGGCGAATGGACCGGAGTTTGCAGGCGCAATAAGCCCCGCTGCCCAACGATCAACCCTTCGGAATCGCCGATTTGATAGGCTCGCGCAATTAGACCTTCGACCGTAATTACGGTGAATGTCGTCGCCGCGCCGTTCGCCAAATTCTGCACGGCCGCATTGGCGGCCTCAATACCATCAAGAATAGCGGTCCGCAGCATGATGGTTTTTTCGCCGGACACTTCAAGATGTTTAATTAGCGTTGTAACCGCGGTATAGGATGCGAGCCGACCCGCCGGCAATCCCCCTGCTCCGTCCGCGACCACCAGGACCGCCGCTTGCGGCCCGTACGGAATCACTGCCGCACAATCTTCGTTTTCAGTTGTACGTTCCGGAGATGGGCAAGAATATGCGACCACCTCGCCGCCGCCAACGGATCCATCGTATCGATCCACCTGCAGCGAACCGCCGAGTAGCAAATTATCGACGATCGGCAAGCTACTCATGACGTACCGGCTCTCTACACCACGCGCAGAAATTCCAAAATTCCTTCGCTATTCCCCACTTGCAAGCTTTGCAGCTGGTCTTCTCACCTTGCAGCTTCCAGGGCTTACGAACTTTGGTTCGACACCAGGGGCAATAGCGCATAAAAGGCATCAATGCGCCTTTGCAGCGCTTGTTAGCGCAGCGGCTCGTATAGCGCTTGTCCGGATACACACGTGTCGTTTCTTCGACAAAGCCGGGGCCGTAACACCACGAACAATAGCCCCAGTCATTCTTGACGCCGCGTTCACAACGGGGACAACTTGATGCCATTGTCGATTCCGAGCCGCGCGCCGGATTGTCGAAGCCACACCACGGGCAGGCCTGCATGCTTTCGGCAACCGGACCTTCACATTGGCGACAATGATGCCGAGTACTTAGTGAGCTGCGAAAATGACGTTGAAACTCGCGCCATTGAATTCGCTTCCAGGACGTCGTATTGCGCGGAGCATTCTTGGCTCGCGGTCTTTTTTGCTTGCGCGCATTGCTCCGCATGCGCTCAAATTCGATACGCATTTGCTCGGCATTTTTGTAGCGCTTGTTCGGATCCAACTGAATCGCTTTCTGCAGAATCGCTACAAGTTCAGGTCGCGCCCTCTCTAGCAGCCGCTCGTGCCCAGCCATTGGCCACTCGAATGGCCATTCAGGCAATTTTCCGGAAAACAGGCGATACAGAACCAACCCTAGTGAAAAAACGTCGGATTGAAACTTGGGACGACCCATCGCCTGCTCCGGAGCGATGTAGTCAATCGTTCCCGAACCCGAAGCCTTTAGTGTACGCAGACCAATCTTGGCGAACCCGAAGTCAGCCAGTTTCATTTGATTGCCAGCAAACAAAATGTAGTTCTCGGGCTTGATATCGCAATGAATGATCTTGCTTTCGTGGGCGAAAGCAAGAGCGGCAATCGCCTGTCCCGCCAAGTCCATTGCCAATGCTGTCGATGTGCGCCGTTCGATACGATCGGCAAGCGATTGCTCGCCGAGTTCCATGGCGATCACGAAGTGCTCATCGATATAACTGGCGTTAAGCACAGACAAGATATTTGGGTGACGTAGTTTGGTCGCTACCTGCACTTCGTGCAGAAACTCATCCTCAGTAGCACCACTGTTCGTTTTTGGAATTTTGAGCGCGACCCGTATTTTCTGAATCGTGTCGTAGGCGCGGTATACGTCGGCAAGCGGACCCGACGCGATACGACCGATAATTTTGTACTTGCCAACTTTTTGCCGTGCTTTAAGCATTGCTAATCACGCGACTAATAGCCGCAGCCCATCCGTCCAGTAACTGGCGTCTTCGATCGTCCTGCATCGCTGGCTCAAACAGGCGATCGCTTGCCCACATTTTCGCAACCGTCATGGTCGAATCGAAGACGCCGGCGCACAATCCCGCCAGGTA
>CAYWYT010000106.1:0-8215 GCA_964462665.1 uncultured Woeseiaceae bacterium
TCATCTGTGACGGCAGTAGTTTTGTAACCTCGGGTCGCGGTCAACCGACCATGACAATCATGGCATTGGCGTTCCGTGCTGCAGACCACATCAAGGCGGCCGCAACCGCTGGCGATATTTAGACAAAGGCTTTCGATATGAAAAAACTAACTATGATTCTGGCTGTGCTTTCGCTTGCCGGCTGCGCTGTGTCGGTTGGCTCCAACAATAAGGCAAAAGAAACGGCCAATTCGTCCGACGTTGAATGGCTCAATCCGCCCGGCACCGACACGACTAATCGTCCTTACTCAACGGCGGTTCGGGTCGACAATATGTTGTACCTCTCCGGCGCGCTGGGCATCGTGCCCGGCACAAGAGCGCTTGCCGAAGGCGGCATTCAAGGAGAGACGCGACAAACGCTCGAGAACATTTCAGCCTCATTGGAGATGTTCGGTTCATCCATGGAGCGGGTCGTGAAATGCACCGTGTATCTGGCCGACATCGAAGAATGGGGTGCGATGAACGAGGTCTACATGACCTTTTTCCCGAACAAGCCTGCACGCAGTGCGGTAGGCAACATCGGTCTCGGTCTGGATGCTCGAATTGAAATCGAGTGTATGGCGGTTATTGACTAAGCAATAAATCGCGGCGCTTCGACAGCGCCCGGATGCGTCGCTTGTCGAGTACGTCGCCGAGCGTCTCCTGCAGCAGATCGGAGTCCAGCGATTTCATAGCCATCTGCCAGGAGCGACCAATCCTGACGCGCCCATCTCTGAATCGTGTCGATTCAGATGTCGACGTTGTGAACGCACTGTCATAGCCGATGAGCATCAATTGCCAGGTGCTCATATTGTAGAGAATCGTATCCGCGCTGCGCGCGTCATTGGCCGCGAGCGTGTCAAATATCATCATGGTCGTCCATTGCACCGGCAACGGACACCACGCACCGCCGCCGCTTTTCTCAGCCTGTCGTTGTTTTTCGTCCATAGATCTGGCTGGCATGAACTGCAGGGCTCCTTGCTCTCCCTTGTACTCGCGCATGACCGTCACCGGAACCATGTCCAGCTTCAAGAGGCGGTCAAGCCTGTAGGCCGCTACCTCCGGATAGATACCCTTGCGTTTTGACTCGATGAAACGCACGTCCAGTGACTGGCCATCAGTTGTTACCTGAATTCGATCTTCGTCATCCGCGCTCGCCGACACGATCTCCCCATGCCGCAGCATGTCTTCAATTTCGTCTGCCGACATCGGCCTGCCGGGGCGTGATCCAACTTTGCGCGGACTCACTGTGGGCGCCAATCCTTCGGATCCGTCTTCATTGAGAACAGAAATGTTGCCGTTCTCGACGATCAGCGCATGGCCGCGACCCTTGTAATAGCTATTGTTCATGCCGGTATCAACTTCAATAACGCGTCCGTCCAGGCGCTGCATAACTTCTCTATTCGGCGTGGGCGTATGTCCTACCACTACTCTCGCCGCCCCGATTTTCTGCAATGCAGCCTCTATGCGATCGCCTTCAATCAGTTCGCTACAGTAGGTGTGGCCGCGGTACCAATGCGGGCTCTGATACGAAAATAGTGGATCGTTCAGTCGCCGAATATCGGCCATTGCCTCGATCACAATTGGGCCATCGGCCAGCATTGGACTTATCCTGTCGACAAGAGCCTCGTGATTTCTATTCGGGTCGGTCGGCAACAATAATTTCTTGTCGATCAATACGTTCAGCTGCCGAGCGTACAAAGAGACATCATCCATCAGATCGCCATTTATACCCTGCAATCCAGTATCAGCGACCATCGGCGACAGCCCACCGTGCACGAAAGCAATACCATTGACCACGACGATCATCGGCTTGGACAGCAACCAGCTACCGTATTGGCCGTCCGGTGCGAATGCTTTTCGGTGCGCGAAAAAACCAGCAGGATAGGACTTGTCAAATTGCGCGCGCGACTCCTCAATACTCTGACCGGGCAACTGGCGCATGGCTCGATGCGCCGTAAACCAATAGTCGCGTTCCTCAGCAATCTCTTCGTCGGCGAACGCAGCATACTCACCTGCATGTACGTAGCGAACATCGCCGACTATGTTCATGATCTCGTGATTTCCGACCAGAACATGCACCATGCCGCCGGCCGGCACAGCCTCTTTCTCGAGGCGTATCAACAGATCCATCGCGGCGCGCGAGCCGGGACCTCGATCGAGTATGTCGCCAACCAGGACAAAATGCGTACTGCCGCCGGACCAGGCGAGTGCGTCGTCGATAACCTTCGCGCCTTTTAACGTCGCCACCATAGCGTTGTAGTCGCCATGAACGTCGCTAAACGCGACAATGCGATCGACATCATTGAAATGCCATTCATCCGCTACGGCCGGCTGCGTTAGCACAGCCAACGCAAACAAGCAGATACCGGCTTTTTTGAGAAAGTTCGTCAAATTATTTCCAGACCACGTCGCGATTCCTATACGAACATTGCCCTATGATAGACTCTTCGCGCAACTCCGAATACTTAAAAATGGCCTAAAAAAATGAATATACGAGCATGTTTTTTGGCAGTACTGGTCTGTATTGCGTGTGCAGGGAATGCTCGCGGGGCTGCGCCTGGCGCCCCCGATCCGCTTTTTGCCGACGACAGTATTCTCGACGTAAGAATCGTTGCTCCCTTTAAGCAGATAATGAAAGAACGGCCTACTGACGACGTCGACAACAATGACAATGACCCGCAGGGTACGTTCTCGTTTGTCTCGGCAGATGGTCGCAATGTTGAGTTTGACGTCAAAATTGTCACCCGCGGCAACAATCGACGCCGTAAAGATGTCTGCCCGTTCGCGCCGTTACGCCTCGATTTCAAGAAAGATGATCTCGACGACACTCTGTTCGATAAACAAAACAAACTTAAGCTGGTAACGCATTGCAACAATGGATCGAAGAACTACCAACAGGCCGTCATCAGAGAGTACCTGGCCTATCGAGTACTCAACGCCATGACGGATATCAGCTTTAGGGTGCGTTTACTGCGCATGACCTACGTTTACAGCGACAAGGGCAACGACGAAGAAGTCACATATGCGTTTTTGATTGAAAGCAAAGCACGACTGGCGAAACGCATAGGGCTTGACCAGCAGAATCTCAACGCAATGAGCGTGACATTGCTGGACCAGGAGTATACGAATCTCACCTCCGTTTTTGAGTACCTGATCGGCAATCTCGATTTTTCGCCTGTTATAGGAGCAAGCGGTGCAACTTGTTGTCACAATTACGCATTATTCAGTGCTGACCGCCAAACGTATTGGTCTATACCTTACGATTTCGATCTGACCGGTTTCGTCGAAGCGCCACACCACAATCTGAACCCAAAATTCAAGCAGCGCAATGCGCGGCAACGAGTTTATCGCGGGCGTTGTTACAATCAGGAATATGTGCCCGCTACCCTGCAAAAATTCAGAGACCAGCGCGCCGATATTGAAGCCGTGACTGCGGAGCAGTCAGAACTGGACAAGAGCACTCGAAAACGCATCGACTCCTACATCAAGAGCTTCTATAAGCTATTGGACAAGGAAGACAAACTGGTCAAACAGTTTGCCGATGACTGCGTCGCTTAGATGGTGTAGACGGGATCGGTGTCGATAGCGCGCGTCTGCAACCAGTCATCGATGATCTTACTCATGCGCGGGTGGATGAGATAGCCAACCGAACTATGCGGGTTGGACTTACCAAAGCGCACCGCCAAATTGTAAACGCAATAATCCTGCACCGCGCTCACCGCATGTTGCTTCAGCATGCTCTTGAAATCATCCGCCAATGTATTGTCATGACAGGTGTAGTCGTCTTCCGCCGCCACATTGTGCCAGGTGACTACGTTCTTCGGATAGGAAACCGGCTCACCATCCGCGCCCATTAAACGCTTGCGAATAGAGTTGTCACCCAGTGGTGCTCCAAGCGTGACCCAGGTATCGATTTTACAGTCGCCATATTTTGCTACGAATCGCTCGTCGTGCGACAGCTGCCAAAGTACGTCGTACACAACTACACAGCCGGTTCCATGCGATACCAGCATGACGCGATCACCTCGATCTAACAGCTTGCACAGCTCATTGCGCACACGTTCGCGAACTTTTTCTGTGTATGCCGACTCGGCGACCAGATATTCCGCAAAATCAGGCGACAGGCGCGACACCAGAAATCTTGTCAGTCCCAGCACGCCGCACAGTGGTGCGATGATATTTGCGAAGAATTCGGGTACGGCAGTCTTTCCCGGCAAACAGTCGTACTGACGTATACCGAATCGTTTGCGGGCGTCGATACTGCGCAGCTCCGTTAGAGCGTTATTGCGATCGCCCATATCAACTTGATCGTCGTACTCGCGATTCTTTGCACGCAGCAGTTCATTGCTCAAGTCACCGTAATAGGCGAGATTGACGGCAACCTTATCGTATACATGCAGGTTTTCAGAGTAATCACGTTCGACACCAGCGCGCAAAGCTGCACGACAGACATCCGACAATAACTCAGCCGGCGGCTTGAAATCTCTGCCGTGCACCATCAGCAAGCTATTGGTACTAATCGTAGTCTTCCTCGCCGCCGTCGCGTCTGGTCATCATGGTCAGGAAAGGGCCTGACAAAGTCTTGCCGTACTCGAGCTTCCAGATTACCAATGTACAGATTACGAATGAGAATGAAATGACCGTCGCAATGCCGAGCGCGCCTATACCTGAACCAAGCCCGATCGCGATGGCGACGAAAATGTACATCGCATCGGATGGCTGACGCAACGTAAAACGAAACCGAACCGCGGCAACCACGCCGGCCAGGCTGAAAGCGAGTGCGAGGCTGTTCAGCACAATCATTGATATTCCGGTTACAACTACCGGCAGAATCATGATCGTTTGCAGGAACGATTGATCAATCCAGCGTGCCCTGCTGGTAATGAAGTAAACCCAGGAGACCGGCACGGCGAGGAGAACTGCGCCGAAACTTGCGATCAACAGCCGAATCGGGCCGACCGTCGAATGGATACGTTCCTCAACGCTGGAGTACACCGGCTCGAACTTGTCACTCATGCCTTCCAGGTCTTCTACGCCACCCACGGGAAAATACGCTTCCAGGCCCGGGAATTGCTCTATCAAGAACAGTATGCCCACGACCAGAATGGTGTAATACATCACAATAAGTGTGAGCGGTATTAGCAAACCACCGGATTTTCGCATTGCTTTTCCTCCCCCTGCAGAAACAACAACATACAGTCGCTATATGGTGACAGCAAATGCCAAGCGTTACCTTATTTTCGATGATAGGCTATGCGGCGTTTTTGGACCGAATCTATTGCCATGACTAAAGCTACTCAATTGCTTGGAATCAGCAACGCCATCGTCGACATTCTTGCGCATGTTGAGCATGCACTGATCTCTGAGATGGGGATCGCGCCAGGCTCGATGAACCTGATCGACGCACAACGGGCCGGCGAGATCTACGCCATGATGGGCCCGGCAACGGAGATGTCCGGCGGCTCAGTAGCAAATTCGATTGCCGGGTTCGCGAATTTGGGCGGCGACGCTGCTTACATCGGCCGCGTCCACGCAGATCAGTTCGGCGAGGTATTCAATCACGACATGCGCTCTCTCGGCATCGACGTGCGGCTGACTCCGAGTACCGAGGGTGCTCCTACCGCACGCAGTCATGTACTCATCACCAGCGATGGGCAGCGCACCATGAATACTTACCTGGGTGCATGCACCGAGCTATCCGCAAGCGATATTTCCGCAGAAACTGTTGGTACGCCTAAGGCCATCTTGCTGGAAGGCTACGTTTGGGACTGCCCGGAAGGTCCGGCGCTGGCGAGAAAAGCCATCGATATCGCGCATCAGGCCGGCGCGGCCGTAGCCCTGTCTTTATCGGACTCATTTTGCGTCGAACGACATCGCGATTCTTTCGAAGACTTCGTCAGAAACGGTGTCGATATCGTTCTGGCCGATGAAGACGAGATCAATCAGCTCGTACAAACCGACTCTTTCGACGCTACTCTCGAAGCCCTCAAGTCGTATGACAATCTGTTTGCGATCACGCGCTCACAAAAGGGCTCGGTGATTTTGCACGGCGACCAACATGTCGTTCAGGCAGCCACCCCGGTGGAAACTGTTGTGGACTCAACCGGTGCCGGAGATGCTTATTCAGCTGGCTTCATGTTTGGCTGGGCCAATGACTACTCACTAGCCGAATGCGCGCGCCTGGGTACTTATTGTGCAACTACAGTGATTCAACAGCTCGGTGCGCGTATTGAGCCAGGACTGCTGGACAACTATTCCTGAGAGTTCGACTCATATTGGCGTATTAGAACGCTAAGTATATCCGGCGGAATTTCTCCGTCACGGTAATTTAAGTAGGCGTAGCGCTCTCGGATATCTGCAACCCAGGCCACATTCATTGGTTTTTGCCTATTTGCGTTGCAGAACGTGATGTATTGCCCTAATTGGCGCTGAATTTCGTAGTAGGTGGCGCGGGGGTCTTCGAGTACGCGATAGCAGTCGCCGCTGACGAGTATCTTGCGGCCGATATTGTCAGTCTCAACGTTCTCCCAAATGGGCTTCTTGACCGGTGCTTCAGATGGCCGAAAGTTAATCGCCGCCTGACGGCGTTTTTCATCGAATGCGGCGTGCATGGAGTCGACGTGATTCGCCGTCGTCACCGCTTCCTGAACAGCGCTCTCTGCGTCGGCGTACCAATCCGTGACTTGCGATTCCGCCGGCTCTACTACCTCTGCCAACTCCGCGGGTTCGACGAGCTCGACAGGCTCAATAGGATCGACCACCGCTTCTGGCTCCGCCAGCTCCTCTGACACAGCAGGCTCGGCTGCTGGGGGCTCAGTATCCACCAGGAGCCGCAGCTCGATCTTCTTAAGCTGTAACACCGGTAGCGGAGAGAATTTCACCAAGAGGAGCAGTGCAGCAAGTAGCAACACGGCGACACCCATACTTACAGCCAGCCGCGGCCTGACCTGTTGTTGCCATACAGGCCGGTCGGGAAGCGCCTGGTGCGGTCTAGACACCGATAGGGTGCCAGGTCGTTTTCACTTCCTGTGTGTCACGTACCAGATACGGATGTTGCGAAGAATTGTCTGTCCAGTTGACGTCGGTACGGCGAATGACACGCTTGATATTATCGGCTGCCGCTTCCTGCACTGCCTGCGCCATCTTCTTGTCGCCATCGCAATAAACCACGGCATTGACGTCCATATGCGATGCGAAATGACTGCTCAGTTCCGACCGAAATCCGGTCAGGATATTGACGACGCCGCCTGGCACGTCCGACGCATGTAAAACTTCTGCAAAACTAACTGCGCATAGAGGCAGCGATTCAGATGCCAACACCACACAGGAATTGCCGCCAACAATAGCCGGGGCGATGTTCGAAACCAGGCCCAGCAGGCCGCTGTCTTCCGGCGCGAGAATCGCGACTACGCCGGTTGGCTCGAGAACGGAAAAATTAAAATGCGCGGAGCTAACCGGATTCACCGAGCTGAATACCTGCTGATATTTGTCAGCCCATCCGGCGAAATACACCAGTCTGTCGATGGCAGCGTCGACTTCTTTCTCAGCGGCCCTCGCAGCCACTCCCTGCAGCCGCAATTCGCTAACGAACTGCTCACGGCGTCCTTCCAGCATCTCTGCAATACGATACAGAATTTGGCCCCGCAGGTAGGCGCTAGCCTTGGCCCAGCCGGCTTGTGCGCCGCGCGCCGCAACCACCGCATTACGAAAGTCCTTGCGACTACCGCGACAAATATTAGCGATAACGGCACCCTTCTTGTCTTCCAGCGGGTAGTAGCGCGCTGATTCAGTGCGCGGAAACTTACCGCCGATGTAAATCTTGTAGGTCTTGGCAACCGCAAGACGTTCATTACCAGGTTTCGCTGCTTTCGCCATGATCAACCCTCCAACTTCAGGTAAGCATCGAGCCCGTGCATGCCACCTTCTCGCCCAACGCCACTTTCTTTGTAACCGCCAAACGGCGATGTCGGATCAAACTTGTTAAACGTATTCGCCCACACAACACCAGCGCGAAGGCTCTGCGTCATTTTGAATATTTTGGAGCCCTTGTCGGTCCAGACGCCTCCCGATAATCCGTAGGGTGTGTTGTTGGCTTTGGAAATCGCTTCGTCAAATGTTCGGAATGTTTGAATTGCGAGCACAGGACCGAAAATCTCTTCCTGAACAACGCGATTCGACTGCGCAACGCCCGTGA
>CAYWYT010000107.1:0-8098 GCA_964462665.1 uncultured Woeseiaceae bacterium
GCAACTATGCGGTCAGCATCACGGCGCACCCAATACAGCGTGCACGAATTCGGTTTTCCTATCGCTACGACGAGCGCGATAACACGACCGCTATCAACGACTGGTCGAGAGTCATTGCTGATGTCTTTCCGTCCAATGACACAGAGCAAAACGTACCGTACAGTTTTAAGCGGGAACGCCTGAGCATTGCGGCCGACGCGCGTATTTTGAAATCGGTACGGGTCGCAGCGGGCTACGAGCGCGCCGCGATGGACCGGGACTATCAGGAAGTTGCCGAGCAGACCGAAGACACTGGTTGGGGCCAGGTCCGCTGGCGACCACTCAACTGGCTCGATCTGCGCGCAAAAGGCGGCGCGTCCAAGCGCGATATCGGTCGATATGATGAAGCGATAGCCGTCAGCCTTGGGCAGAATCCGTTGCTGCGCAAATACAATCTTGCCTCCCGCTATCGCGAATTCGGCGAATTGACCGCCGCGTTGTCGCCGGGAGAAGCGCCGATTTCACTGACGGCCACGGTGTATGCGGCTGAGGATAGCTACTCAGAATCGAAACTCGGCATCACGAACGGTGAGGAACTGCGTTACACGGCGGACGTCAGCTGGGCCATTACAGAGATGGCGTCGACCTATCTGCTATTTGGCAGCGAGTCGTTCGACGCCGAACAGCTTGGCAGTGCACAGGGTGGGGTCGCGGACTGGCAGGCATCGCACGAAGACAGTTTTGATCATTGGGGCGTCGGATTTCGCTGGCGCCAGGCCGACGGTAAATTTGATCTGCGGCTGGACTATTCCATGGGTGACGGCGATACCCGCATCGAGGTTGACGACGGTAGTCCGGACAGTACGTTTCCGCAGCTGTTATCGACGCTGGATTCGTTGCGGTTTAGAGCGGCCTATCGCTGGTCGGATAGAATGGACCTGACCATTGATGCGCGTTACGAAAGCTTTGCTACCGATGACTGGGCGCTTGCCGACGTTGCAGCGGATACTGTGCCAACGGTATTGACGCTAGGGGCTGCGCCATATGACTACGATATCTGGGCCATCGGCGTTGGCTTCCGTTATTACTTTGCCGGCCGCGACGTTCAGCTTACTAATTAGCGCCTGCAGTGCGGATGGTTTCGAATCCGTCTGGCGTTCGTAACAGGAAAAAAGCGTTTATCCCAAGCGTCTCGGCAAGCGCGGGTCCGTCCACGGGTCCAAGCACAAGTAACGCGGTGGCAAGACCATCCGCATCCGCAGCCGATTCGTCAAAGACGGTTACCGAAGCTAGCTTATGCGTAATCGGCCTGCCGTTACGCGGATCGATGGTATGCGAGTAGCGTAGCCCATCGTGCTCAAAGTAATTGCGATAGTCGCCCGAGGTCGCCAGGCCAGTATTGGTCATGCGTATAATCGACTGTACTTCACGACCATCTGTAATCGGTTTCTCAATCGCGATTGCCCACTCCTTGCCCTCGGCATTCAATCCCTGAACACGTAATTCGCCGCCGACCTCAACCAGAAAATTCGCGACCCCCGTTTCGATAAGTACAGTCGCGAGTTCGTCGGCTGCGAATCCCTTCGCCCAGCCGGACAGATCAGCGTAAAGATCTGCATGCTGTTTGCGCAGTGCGGGAAGCTCGCAATTCGCCTGTAACTTTTCGAATCCGACCTGATCCAGAAGAGCGTTGATTTCGGCATCTGACGGCGGTTCGTTGCGATCGCCATGCGGACCGAAGCCCCATAAGTTTACCAACGGTCCGACGGTGATATCGAACGCGCCAGCCGTGCGCTGGCCCAGCGCGAGCGCTTTTTCCACGACATGGCAGAGCTGCTGAGAAACGTCGATCCAGTCTGTCGATGAGTTGCTATTGAACAACGAGAGTTCGGATTGCTCGATGTACGTCGATGTCAGCTGCTCGGTCGTATCGAGCGTCTGCTGCAGGACTAGCTGCAAATCGTGCATCGACATATCGCTCTGTGGCGCGACGACTTTGACGTTGAATGTAGTGCCCATTGTTGGGCCGCTGAGCTCGTATTGTGGCAACGGGGAGGATGGGCCGCAGGCACATAACAGCAGGCAGGGCAGGGCAACCAGGGTCGTAATTCGCATATGCCAAGTATACGTGGCAACACGACCAGCATTCTGCTGCCGCAAAGTACGTAAGAACCACAATTGGCCGAGTAGCGAGAGCGGCGCATGATGATCGGAGCTGATTAGATACGTGGGGAAATGCTATGTCGAGTCGGGAAACGTTCTACGAGGTGATGCGCCAACACGGCATCACGCGCCGCAGTTTTCTCAAATTCTGCAGCCTGACCGCGGCAGGGTTGGGCCTTGGTCCGGAATTCGCGGGTGAAATCGCACATGCGCTCGAAACCAAACCGCGCACACCAGTGATTTGGTTGCATGGTCTCGAATGCACATGCTGCACCGAGTCATTTATTCGTTCCGGCAATCCGCTGGCCGGTGACGTTATATTGTCAATGATCTCCCTGGACTATGACGACACACTTATGGCCGCCGCCGGTCATCAGGCGGAGGAGCTGCTGGCGCAGACCATCGAAAAATACGACGGCGAATATATCCTCGCCTGTGAAGGCAATCCGCCGCTCAATGAAGATGGTATGTATTGTATTCAGGCGGGCAAGCCCTACGTTGAAAAACTGCGCCATTTGGCCGATCACTGTAAGGCGATTATTGCATGGGGATCCTGTGCCTCGTGGGGCTGTGTGCAGGCGGCACGACCCAACCCGACGCGTGCAACGCCGATTCACAAAGTGATCACCGACAAACCCGTGATAAAAGTACCCGGTTGTCCCCCGATCGCAGAAGTCATGACGGGCGTCATCACCTACATGATTGCGTTCGATCGGCTGCCTGACCTCGACCGACAGGGCCGGCCAAAAATGTTTTATAGCCAACGTCTGCATGACAAGTGTTACCGGCGACCGCATTTCGACGCCGGACAGTTTGTCGAGCGTTTCGACGACGAGGGCGCTCGCAAGGGATATTGCCTGTACAAGGTCGGCTGCAAGGGGCCGACGACTTACAACGCATGTTCCACTCTGGAGTGGAATGGCGGCCTGTCATGGCCAGTCAAGTCGGGCCATGGCTGCTTGGGTTGTGCCGAGGATAATTTCTGGGACAAGGGCTCGTTCTATAGCTCCGTTACCAACTTCGGGGCTATGGGTGGCGCTGAGGCGACTGCCGACAAGATTGGCGGAATACTGGCCGGTGCTGCTGCAGTCGGCGTTGCGGCCCACGCTGCTGCTTCGGCTGTAAGTCACTTGCAAGGTCGTAAATCAGCCGGAGATTCGTCATGAGCCAGACAACGACGGCAAATGGATTTGTGCTTGATGACGGCGGCCAGCGGGTCGTAGTTGATCCGGTTTGCCGGATCGAGGGCCACCTGCGTATCGAAGTGAATGTGGACGAAAACAATATTATCCGCAACGCCGTTTCTACCGGCAACATGTGGCGCGGTCTGGAAATAATTCTGCAGGGGCGCGACCCCCGCGACGCGTGGGCATTCACTGAGCGAATTTGTGGTGTCTGTACCGGCGTGCATGCGCTTGCCTCGTGTCGCGCGGTTGAGGACGCCCTGGATATTGCTATCCCACGGAATGCGAATTCGATTCGCAATCTGATGATGCTGGCGCAGTACACGCAGGACCATCTGGTGCACTTCTATCATTTGCACGCACTGGATTGGGTGGATGTGGTTAGTGCGCTTAAAGCGGATCCAAAAGCGACCTCGGCGCTGCAGCAAAGTATTTCACCTTGGCCAAAATCGTCGCCGGGCTATTTCCGCGATGTGCAGAATCGCATTAAGCGGTTCGTAGAGTCGGGGCAACTCGGTCCGTTCGCAAATGCCTATTGGGGTAGTCCGGCATACAAGTTGCCGCCCGAGGCAAATCTGATGGCCGTAACGCACTATCTTGAGGCGCTGGATTTTCAGAAAGAGATCGTCAAGATTCATACGATTTTCGGCGGTCGAAATCCGCACCCGAACTGGCTCGTTGGTGGCATGCCATGCTCGATCAATGTCGATGAGGTGGGTGCAACGGGTGCCGTCAATATGGTGTGGCTCAACATGGTGTCGGACATCATTAATCAGTCGATCACATTTGTTGACCAGGTTTATATACCTGATCTCAAGGCGATCGCATCATTCTACAAAGACTGGAATTACGGTGGCGGGCTGTCGGGCAAAAATGTCATGTCCTACGGCGAATTTCCGATGATCGCAAACGACTACTCGAACGACAGTTTCATGCTGCCGAATGGCGCAATACTCGATGGCGATCTCAGTACGGTGCATGAAGTTGACCCACGCGACCCTGAGCAGATCCGCGAGTTTGTTACGCATTCCTGGTACCAGTATCCGGACCCTGACGTTGGCTTGCATCCCTGGGATGGTGTGACTGAACCGAAATTCGAGCTCGGTCCAAACTTGAAAGGCAGCAAAACCAATATTGAAGAGATCGATGAGGGTGGAAAGTATTCCTGGCTGAAAGCACCTCGCTGGCGTGGGCACGCGATGGAAGTTGGCCCGCTCGCCCGCTATCTGGTGGCCTATGCGCGTGGCCAGGAGGATATCAAGGCACAGGTTGATGGTTTGTTGAGCGATCTTGACCTTCCAATCACCGCGTTGTTCTCTACGCTCGGCCGTACTGCGGCTCGCGGGCTCGAATGTTCATGGGCCGCACACAAGATGCGGGTGGTATTCGACGACATGATGGCGAATATCAAGGCGGGCGATGTGGCGACGGCGAATATGGAGAAGTGGGAGCCGAATACCTGGCCTGCAGATACCAAGGGCGTCGGCTACGGTGAAGCACCACGCGGCGCACTCGGACACTGGCTGCATATTCAAGACACCAAGATTGCGAACTACCAGGCGGTTGTACCGACGACCTGGAACGCATCACCGCGCGATCCGCAAGGCAACATCGGTGCCTACGAGGCAGCTCTGCTCGGGACACCGATGGCCGATCCGAAGCAACCGCTGGAAATATTGCGCACGATTCACAGTTTCGATCCATGTCTTGCGTGCGCAACGCACGTCATGTCACCGGATGGCCAGGAGCTGGCGCACGTTAAAATTCGTTAAGGAGGTTCAGCACATGCCGAGCAGCGAAGCAGGAACGATGCAAAAAAAAACGCATCACGAGCCGCTCTATGTCTTCGAAGCACCTGTTCGCATATGGCATTGGCTACATGCGATTTCCATCGTGGTACTTGCGGCAACCGGCTATCTCATTGCGAACCCATTGCCGAGCATCGGTGGAGAAGCCAGCGAGCACTTCATGATGGGCAATTTACGCATGATCCATTTCATTGCTGGCTACGTCTTCGCCATAGGTTTGGCCGTGCGCATCTACTGGGGATTCGTCGGCAACAAGTACTCCCGCGAGTTACTCTACTTGCCGGTTTGGCGCGCTGCCTGGTGGCGTGATCTGTTCGAGGAAATAAAGTTCTACTTGTTTTTGCGACGCGATCCGCCGCATAGCGACGCCCACAATGCGCTGGCGCAATCGGCAATGTGGTTTTTCAATACGGTGCTCGGGCTGTTCATGATCGTCACGGGTTTTGCGCTGTATGGCGAGGGGCTGGGAGCCGGTAGCTGGGCTGACCGCTGGTTTGGCTGGGCGATCCCGCTGCTGGGCGGCTCGCAAGACGTGCGCATGTTGCACATCTTAGGCATGTGGTTATTTATCGTGTTCACGATCATTCACATTTATATGGCCATTCGGGCCGACATCATGGGTAAGCAAAGTAGTGTCAGCACGATCATCAGTGGCTGGCGTACTTATAGGGATTAATGCAGTGCTGGAACCGAACTCAAGTAGCCCCGCCGCACAGGAGTCAGCCTGGGATACATTGATTCTGGGTATCGGCAATGTCCTGTGGGCAGATGAAGGCTTTGGTGTGCGCTGTGTGGAAGTTCTGAATGAACGTTGTCGATTTGCATCGAGCGTGGGCGTTATGGACGGTGGCACGCAGGGTATTTTCCTGCTGCCATGGGTACGCGCCGCGCAAAGATTGTTGATCTTTGATGCGATCGATTTCGGGCTGAAACCGGCAACGCTCAAACTTATTGTTGGCGACGATGTGCCGCGTTATATGGGCGTGAAAAAAGTCAGCATGCATCAAGCAGGCTTTCAGGAGGTGCTGTCGTCGGCACAGCTCGCCGGCGAGTTTCCCGAGAAAATTGCTTTGATCGGCGTGCAGCCGGAACTGCTTGACGACTTTGGCGGCAGTCTGACGCCCACCGTCAAAGCGCAGATCGATCCGGCGCTAAAGATGGCGCGTGATGTGCTGCGGAATTGGGGCGTTACTGTGACAGAACGCAGCGGCGCATTAGGGACGCATGAACATATTGGCCCAGATGCGCTCGCCATGGGCGACTACGAGAGTGGTCGGCCACGCCCCGATGGTGTCGCGGGATGAGTCACGAATTAATCAACCGTCTGATGACGGAATTGGGCTACGCCGAGATTTCGCTGAGCAATCATGATGACTTCGTCGCCGAGCCCGGCATGAATGTTTTATTTTTCCCCGGCGATGCGACCACTGTGCGCGATGCAACGGACGTCGCCGTAGTGCTGCCGGAATTGGTTTCTGTTTTCGCCGGTCAGCTTCGACCTGGGGTCGTGACGGACGTATTCGGCGATGGCAAAATTTTGATGCGTAAATATGGCTTCAAACAGTATCCATCCCTGGTCTTCGTGCGCTCGGGCGAGTACATCGGCACTCTCACGCGAATACAGGACTGGGGGGATTATATTGAGAAAATCGGCGCGCTGCTACTGGGCTCACCACGACGTCCTCCGGGTTTTAGTATTCCTGTTGTCAGTGCCTGACACAAAGCGGAGTTACGCTCATGGATCTTAGACAAATTCCCATACGTGTCATTGGCCCCGGTAGCCAAACTGACGGCGAAGACGGGCAGACTCTTTCCTATATCGATATGCCCAGTGACATGTCGATGTATCGGCCACCAACGATGCCAGAGCCGAACGCGGTTGCCGATCTTTCCGGCGCCCGTGAGGCTATGCAGTGGTTGCAGGTCGCGCTGAAAAACAGTGTAGACAATTGCGCGCCGCAACTCGCCGATCTGACCGCGCTCGACGAAAAAAATCGCGACCTGATTAATCAGATACTCGGTGAGGGCGAAGTATCGATCAATTATGCCGGTGAGATCCGGGCGCGAACTCAGGAGGCGGTGATTGCCGGCGTTTGGCGGACGGCGTATTTCGATGCTGAGGATCAAACAATGATCGACCTGCTCGAAGTCGCCGATGCACCGCATGTGGTGCGACTATCTGGCGCAACCCAGCATGAGATCAACACGCAGCCGGACGATGTTCCCGATGGGGTCATGAACGCGCTGCCGATACTGGTTGAATTGGAGTCACACTGCAGCGCGTACGAAACGGCACAAACACCGCACGCCATCAATCTCACCTTGTTGCCGCTGTCCGATGCCGACCTGATCTTCCTGGATGAGCAACTTGGAAGAGGTCCGGTTGATACCTTGTCGCGTGCTTACGGCAAGTGCCAGGTGATCAGTACGCTGGTGCCGAATGTATGGTGGGTTCGGTTTTACAATTCAATGGGCATTCTGATACTGAACACGCTCGAGGTCGTCGACGTACCTGCTGTTGTGCGTGCCGCTCCGGAAGACCTGCAGGATTCGGCAGAGCGCCTGGAGGATTTGTTGAAGTTCTGTTGGTCCGATGAGACGTGAATGCTGTCGTGGCGAGTTTTGAGTGCCGAATCTGTTGGTATCTCTACGATCCGTCAGAGGGCGATGCACTTGAGCAGATTCCGGCCGGAACACCCTTCAAGTCGCTTCCTGAACATTGGCGTTGCCCGCAGTGTGACGCTGAGAAATTCGCATTTTTAGCGGTCAATGACTAAGGAAACTGTCGTTATTGCTGCGCTGCTGGAGCACTTCGAGCGCATTCTAAACACGCACATGCGTGGTCTGCCAATTCTGAATTCGCGCATGGCCGTTGAGGTTGTGGGCACCCGAAGTTTTGGCGAGCATCGAATTTGCATCCTTGTTACGCCATGGTTCATGAATCTCGTATTGTTGCCGGGTACA
>CAYWYT010000108.1:0-8097 GCA_964462665.1 uncultured Woeseiaceae bacterium
GCCACGATCAGTTCGATGCTGCCTCGCTCGCAGGTCAGGTATTCACGCGTACCGGGCTTATGCGGCACACCGACCATGCGTCCTCCCGGGGTCAGCTCCATTCGGGAAAACTCCAGGCCTGGCAGAACGTCAGGCACGAGAGGCCGCAACCGAGCATCTTGCCGGCGACGTTCTTTTACGTTCGCCGCCAATATGTGTTGAATCTCATTGCGCGGAGCACCAACAAGCTCCTCGATAGAGACCTGCAGTGCCTGCGCCGCCTTGCTTAGTACGTTGAGTGTTGGATTCGCGGCGCCAGACTCAAGGCTTGCCCAGGTCGGTCGTGGCAGGCCGGAAAGATCGGCCATGCGCTGCTGCGACATGTTATGCGCCTCGCGCAGGCGTCGAATATTATTCGCAAGATTGCGATTCAGGTCGTGCATGCCAATAGAATATCAATCTGCTAGTTTACTGGCAATTCAGTTGTTTCAATATCAGGCCGTGGCACTCTTCATCTACACGAAACAAGCTACTCAGTATCAGGAGACAACCATGACTATTCGAATTGAGCACGCCAATATGATTGTTCGCGACGTCGATGCGACCGCAAAATTCTTGCAAACGGCGTTTCCGGCGTTTGCAGTGCGTCGAGAAGGGAGCAGCGGAGCCGGACGATGGATGCACATCGGTACGGCGGACACTTATCTCGCCTTGAACCAAGCTTCGTCGGAGCCTACCGAGAACTGGGTGCCTTATGACGGCAAGCCTGGCGTTAACCATCTTGGTTGCGAAGTGGATGACGCCGAAGCGTTGCGCGAGCGCATGCGCGCCGCTGGTTACAAGGACTCAACCGTAGCCAACAATCACCCACACCGAAAACGCGTCTACTTTAACGACCCGGATGGCAACGACTGGGAGTTCGTGCAGTACTTCAGCGACGACCCGGCAGAGCGCAACGACTACGAATTGGCTGGCTAGTCCCTCGGCTTTGCAGCGAAATTGCCAACCGCTTCCTTGTCGGCCACCGGCTTAGCGCTACACTCAGCCTCATTATGAGTACCACTGAAAACAATCTCGCTTTTGAGCGCCTCGTGCGACCGCACTTCGATCGCTTGTATCGCCTCGCCTGGCGGCTTGCCGGCAACAAAGCTGAAGCAGAAGATCTGTTTCAGGAATTGCTCATCAAGGCCTACGGCAAGTTAGACGATCTGGCGAGCATCGATCAGCCCGGTCCATGGCTATGTCGGGTGATGTACAACCTCTTTATCGACGAAAAGCGCCGTTTCGCACGCCAGCGCATGCACACCGTCGATGAGGGCCAGCTCGCGGGAGACGGCATCGAGGGGCTGGCAGGCGCAGCCGACACGGGCTCCGACCCAGTAGCCGAGAATCAGCGAATTGAGCAAATTCAGCGCCTCGACACGGCTCTGGCCCAGCTTAGCGACGAACATCGTATTGTTGTGCTGCTGCACGACACTGAGGGCTACAAACTCAATGAAATACAAGAACTTACTGGGACCCCGGTCGGCACTATCAAGTCGCGCTTACACCGTGCCCGGGCCAGATTGCGCGAAATTCTCAGCAATGATGGAACCATTTCCTGAGACCAGGCGTGTAAGGGATCAAGCAGGACAAAAACTATGACTAACGACAGCATACATAAACCAGATCAGGACGATTCTCAGGAAGACCTGCAGATTCAGGCGCTCTTGAAGGACTATCCGATGCCGCAGGCAGATGCCGGCTTTTTCGATCAGGCGCTGGCCCGGGCCACGCACCAGGGCTCTCGCCGGCAACGTAGTCGCTGGGTGATGACCGGTTTCGGTGGTGCTATTGCTGCCGGGCTCGCTGTCTGGGTGATCGGCGGCATGCTAATGACGACACCTGAGATGCCGGATGCCGGCGTAACCATTCCTGGCATCACCATGACGCTAGAGGAACCACGCACTGTCAATCTGGTTTTCTCGTCGACTGAAGCTTTGGCGTCGGCCACTTTAACCGTATCGCTGCCAGATGGCGTCGAACTTGCGGGATTCCCGGGACAACGCGAGATTAGTTGGGAAACAAGCCTCAACGAAGGTCGTAATTTATTGCCCTTAAAATTGATTGCACTAACACCAGCCGGCGGTGAACTGCTGGCACGGCTCGAACATGACGATCGAGACCGGGTGTTTCGCCTGCAGTTAGATGTAACTTGATCTTAAACGGAGTACGACCATGAAACAGTTAAACGTATTTTTCGCGACACTCATACTGACGTGCTTCGCAATACTGCCGGCCGCTGCTTACGCAGACGACCTGGATGACCTCGAAGTGACAATGGAAGTCATTGACGACATCGAGGGAATTAAAGACGTCGTATCAGAAATGCGTGGCCCTGAAGGTGATGGCGGCTACGACGAGATGGACGACGATTACGAGGGCGAGTCTGACGACGAATCCGGTCGCGACGAAGCTGGCGAAGCTGGCGAAGAACAGTTCGCCGACGACGAATCTGAAGAAGAAAGCGAATTCGAAGATCATGAAGACGCTTTCGAAACCGACGACGACTTCAGCGAAGAAGATGAGAGCTTCGGCGACGAGGGCGACTTCGAAGACGGTGAAGACATCGACGACGATGAATACGACGAAGAAATGGAAGACGACGATGATATGGACGACATGGATGACGACGACGATGATGACGATGATGATGATGATGACGACTAACCCCGAAATCACCTCTTCAGATTAAGAAAGACCCCAAATCCCCCCGATTGCTCTGCTTTCGGGGGGATTTTTATGCGCCACGTCGCAGTTTTTTGTAGGTGATTGTCTGTAGTCTTATGTTCAGAGATAATCCGAAACTTGAGAGCTTTAGCCATTTTCGCGAAACACCAAAAACAAGGACGCGGACGATCACTAATCGTCGCCACTATGTTGGCCGCTTTCTTGTGCCTGACGCCGACGCAGCAGAGTTTCGCACTGACCTCTGATGAGATGTTTGCCGATGGCAATCGCCTCTTTCGTGATGATTTGTACTGGGCGGCTTTGCTGCGTTACCAGCAGGCTTACGATGCCGGCATGAACTCCGCAGTACTGCACTACAACATAGGTGTTGCTAACTACCGCGCTGATCAGCACGACCGAGCACGCGAAGCACTCCTGCTGGCCACGCAGTCTCCGAGCTTACGCGTTGCTGCACATTTCAATCTCGGCCTGAATGCTTATGCTGCAGGCGATACCGACGCAGCACTCGAATGGTTTTATCAGGCGCGCGACCAGGACCAAAATCGGGAAATACGAAAACTCGCAAGAGAAGCGATCTCGCGTCTCGAAGCTGCACAGCTTGAAGTTGCCGAAGAGGAAGTGCCCGCAGAAAAACTTGCCGCCGAAAGAAAGTACACCGAGTTCGACATAAGTGCCTTCGTCGGTTACGGAAGCAACGACAACGTTTACCGCGCGCCGAACGCATCGTATATCGACTTTGGCGACCCGACCTTTCCGGTAATTACTCCGGAGATCGTTTCCGGTGCGTTTGTCCCCGTCGATATTCGCCTCAAGCATTCGATCAATAGCTTTGAGCACGAATCGTTCTACACCGCGTATCGCATGGAAGGCAAGTTATATCAGGACAAAGAAATTGAGAACGCGGATGAGTATAGCCATGAACTTAGTTTCGGCAGCTCGTATTTTCGTCAGGAAGATAATCGTACGCGTAGAGTATTTAGCAAGTTCACTATCGCGCAACACGAGAACACGTATTTTGATCCGGACGACGGTGCTGAACGCGTAGTCAACGCCGTGCCAATCGGTAATCGCATGAGTTATTCGCGTTTTGGGCCTGCGTTTGCATGGATTCAAGCATTCGAGCGCTTTGCTCTGGGTCTGCGCGTGAAGGGTCAACTTTGGAACTACGAGGATCCCGAGGAAGTTCCGGAGTATGACCATGAGTACTTCGTTTTCGCCGCACACGCGCAATACAGCTTTACCGAGACTTCTCTGCTGCGCCTGAACGTCGACAAATACAGCCGCCGTTTCAGTGATCGACCCTCTTTCGACCTCGATGGCAATCGCTTTGTTACGAACCCGAATGCGCGTTATGACTATCTCACTATCGGCCTGACCGCACGCCAGCGCATCACGGACAATATGTGGTTTGGTTTTAACCTCGAGCGCACAGATCGGGAGGACCGCTATCTCGGTTACTACGACTACACACGCAACGAATTCGGCTTCGATTTTAGTTGGACACCAACACCGCGCATTAAACTCGAGCTCGCCAGCTATTATCGGCACTACGATTATCCGAACGCTTTCGCCTTTCACAATCCGATCGCGGGCATCAGGTCGCTCGAGACCATACGCAGCAACCTGTTCGCCGATTTTCGCGTGAGTCCACACTTCAGCATCAATGCCAAGGCTGAGTACCGCGACTCCGCATCCTCCGACTCGCGCATCAACTACGACCAGATGTGGTTCCAGCTCGGAGTCACCTGGAGGAAGTAGTACCGCCAGGGTGCCGTCACGCGAGTTCTTTGTCGTTGGGTGCTACAATTCTCAGACGCTTGCCAGAACTAGGTCCCGATTCAGCCGGGCATATACATGATGTCGATCAAACGTCAAACCTACGCCGCCGTACTGCTGGTCTTATTGTTCAGCCACGCAGTTGTCACGTTTCACGTTTCGACACACATTCTAACCGATCAAGGCAATTGTGAATTTTGTGCCGGACAAACAGATCCGACGCATGCACTCGCCCATTCCACCGGATCGCTCCAACAGCAGACGGCTATCGGTTTCGAGACTCCCGCAGTCGCAGCGCACAGCCACGCTACAACGGTCTTTTCCTACCGGCAACGCGCACCACCCACGCCAGTCTGACCATCGCAATACCTGCTGCGCGACCTCGTACGAGCAGCAACTGATGATTCGACTGGAACGGAGGTGGTGTAATGAACACCAAAAAATACTTGGTCATTCTGTGTGTGCTCGGCTTGCCATTGGTAAACAACGCGTTCGCCGAAGACGATGAGCTCGAGCTTCTGCGCTCTGAAGTCGAGCTCCTGCGCGCCGACTACGAGGCGCGAATTGCCGCGCTGGAAGAGCGACTTGCCGCGGCGGAACAGTCGCGAACTTTCACTCCTGCGCCACAGCCAAACACGGGAAGCGTTAGCTCTGCCAACAACCCGGCTATTGGCGTAATTTTTCAGGGTCAGGCTTGGAACTATAGCAATGACCCAGAAGACTATGTCATTCCGGGATTTCCATTAGGTGGCGAAGCGGGCCCCCTCGACGAGGGACTTGCTATCGGCGAAGTAGAAATAAATATCAGCGCCAATGTTGACGATAAGTTTACGGCCTGGCTCACGGCACCACTCGTCATCGAAGGTGGTGAGGCCGGAATCGAAATTGAAGAGGCCTGGCTTGAAGCTACTGCATTGCCCGCTGGCTTGGCGGTTCGTTTTGGCCGGCTATTTTCCGGCATCGGATATCTGAATAGTAAACACGCTCACGCATGGGATTTCGCGGACGCGCCGTTGCCCTATCAGGCGTTCCTTGGTGATCAATATCTCGATGATGGAGTGCAACTTCGCTGGGTAGCACCTACGGATGTTTACATTGAGGCTGGCGCTGAGGTGTTCCGTGGGAGTCGTTATCCAGCCGGTGGGGCGGCGCACTCGGGTTACGGCGCCAACAGTCTATTTGTAAATATTGGAGGCGACATTGGCAGTGCTCACAGCTGGCTCGCTGGCATATCGCACCTCAGCGCGAGCAGCATTGACCGGGAGTCCGCTGACGAAGACGCACCGTTACTGTTTACAGGTGACTCCGATACGACTATCGCCCATTTTGTCTACAAGTGGGCGCCCAACGGAAACTGGAAGCAACGCAACCTCGCCATTTCGAGCGAGCTTTTCTGGCGGTCCGAGGATGGCGATTACACGCTTCCTGTGGGCGGATCACTAAGCTATGACGATGATCAGCGAGGTTGGTACTTACAAGCAGCGTACCAGCCATTTCCACGCTGGCGCTTCGGCGTGCGCGTAGACGCACTGTCTGGCGCTGGTCCAACCATCGCAGCTGATGACGATCCCATGCGTTATAGCTTGATGACGGATTGGTCGAACAGTGAGTTCAGCCGTTTGCGATTGCAGTACACACGCGATCAGGCTGGATTCACGAGCGACAACCAGTGGGGACTGCAGTACATTTTAAGTATCGGCGCGCATGGCGGCCACAGCTTCTAGAGAGGATAATCGTATGAAACGAGCAATTCTTACCCTGAGTTTGATTCTGGCGCCGCTTCTCTCTCAGGCTGACATCAAGATATTTGCATGCGAACCAGAGTGGGCAGCGCTTGCACAGGAAATTGGTCAACAACATGTTGATACTTACAGCGCAACAACGGCGTTTCAGGATCCACATTACATTCAGGCGCGACCAAGCCTGATTGCCAAAGTCCGCAACGCAGATCTTGTTATTTGTAGCGGCGCCGAGCTCGAAATCGGCTGGCTGCCAGTGCTGTTGCAAAAGGCCAATAATCGCGACGTGATGCCCGGTTCGTCCGGCTACCTTGAGACGAGCGGTTTAGTCGAGCGCTTCGACGCGACGACAAATCTAGACCGATCGCAAGGCGACATTCACCCCCAGGGCAATCCACACGTGCAGTCGGATCCGCGCAACATTGCGGTGATTGCTAAGACGCTTGCCGAACGGATGCGTGAGCTCGACCCTGCAAACGCGGCAGACTACCAGGCGGCGCTTGCCGATTTCCTGGCACGTTGGGACCTGGCGATCAGCGCATGGGAAGAAAAGGGTGTCTCCCTGCGAGGCAAACTGGTCATTACTCATCACAAGTCCTGGGTATATCTCGAGCGCTGGCTTGGCCTGATTGAAGTAGCTAACCTCGAGGCTGTGCCTGGTCTGCCGCCAACCGTGGGACACCTCAGCACTTTAAGCGCGAAATTCGAACAAGGCGGTGCCGACTTCATCATTCGATCGCCGTACCAGGACGCGCGGGCCTCAAACTGGTTGTCTGAGAGGACGGGGATTCCTGAGCTTGAACTCCCACTGACCGTTGGTGGCAGTGACAGAGCCACTGACTTGTTTGCTTTGTTCGACGAAATCATCGACAAATTACTGGCGGCTGCGAAGTGAATTTCGAAATGCTTGACTGGAGCATCATTGGCCCCGCCTTCGTCGCCGGTCTGATTGTGCTGAGCACCCACGTCCCGTTGGGTCATGAAGTGCTTAAGCGCGGCATCATATTTATCGATTTGGCGATCGCCCAGATCGCCGGGCTTGGTGTAATTGCGGCTCACAATATGAATTGGGAGCAGGGTGGATTTGAGGTGCAATTGGCTGCGGTTGGCGCCGCGCTCATTGCCGCTTTAGGACTTCACTGGACGGAGAAGCGATGGCCGAAGCAACAAGAGCCGTTGATTGGCATTTTGTTCATCTTGGCTGCAACCGGTGGCATCTTGCTGCTGGCAGGAAACCCGCACGGCGGTGAACATTTGAAAGAGCTGTTGGTGGGCCAAATTCTTTGGTCAACCTGGGAGTCGCTGCTACCTACAGCCGTGTTGTATGTGGCGTTGCTGGGCTTCTGGTTCTCAATGCGCGATCGAATAAGTCCTCTTGGTTTCTACGTCGTCTTTGCAATCGCGGTGACCGCGTCGGTCCAGATCGTGGGCATCTATCTGGTATTCGCATGTTTGATCATCCCGGCACTTGCGACGGACTCGATGACTCTTAAAAAACGACTGCTGGTTGGTTATGGCATCGGCGCGATGTCGTTTCTCGCTGGCATCGCATTGTCATTCGTCTTCGACTTACCCACGGGCGCGATCATAGTCTGGACGATGGCGGCGATTGCCCTGGTTATTGGTTTAGGGCAGGATGTTTTTCGCCGAAAATAAGGCTCATCGAGCCATTTCGGTTGGAAATATGCTGACCTTAGCCATTCGCAACTCTGCTAGTATTTCGTGCTGTCTCACAGAGTTTGTCCCCGAATGGATGTCACCCCAATACTTGAGTCACTGAATGACCCTCAGCGTCAGGCAGTAACGGCTGCGGCCGCGCCGACGCTGGTCCTCGCGGGCGCGGGCAGCGGCAAGACGCGCGTGCTCGTGCATC
>CAYWYT010000109.1:0-8073 GCA_964462665.1 uncultured Woeseiaceae bacterium
ACCTGAAGACGGTTTCTTGCGCAGTCGTTTCTCGACCCGCTCCAAAAATTGCGCGCGATGGTAGAACAACGTCGTTGGGTCGCGCTGCAGCGCGTCGTGCACCAGTTTGGTTGGTTCCTGCGACTTCTTCTCGGGCGGAGTGATACATACTTTGACGCATGGCCCATCCTCGAAAACGAATTTCGTGAATTCAAGGTGGACTTCGTCGGTGTCGTCCTTGATGACATGCGACTTGGCGATCAGTTTTTCGCCTGCTTGCCACTTACCGTTGATCGCGGCAATCAAGGCACCCTTGATCGCGGCCTGCGATTCGCCGTCGAAGTTGTCCATCAATGGCAAGCCAGTCACTTCATCGTTGCTGGCCGCACGAAACAGCGACAGCCAGGAGGTATTGACGTCGGTAATGATGCCTTCCTGAACCAGCGCGATGGCGCTGGTCGAGTCCTGCATATAATCCTTGAGCTGCTTTTTGTACTCAGTCGCTGAAAACAGCGTCGAATTCAGTGCGCGCTCAACCCGCAGCGCGCGCAGCTCGCGCGTGACAACGGATTGCAGTCGCCCTTTGAGGCCGGCGGAGACAAGATCGCAGGCGCCGTGGCGCATTGCAGATTCGATCGCTTCTTCGGTTGCTTCGCGCCGCACAGCAATGACCGGTACTTCTGGGTCGAAGCGGTCTTTTTCCTTCACAACGCGACGAATCGAGTCTGGATACTGGTCGCAGTTCAGAATTAATAATTCGACGTGCTCGGCGGCGAAGGTTTCGCCAAGTTTGCTGGGTTTGCTTATCCAGTGGCATTGCGCAGCATGGCCGGCATCACGTAGCGTGCCGTTTATTTGCGCAACATCGTCCTGATTTTCGGTCAGAACGGCAATAGAAATACTCTGGCGTCCGCTCAAATGCATTCCTTGCGACGGTCCGGGATCCTCCGTGGAAACCGGATTTAGTGAAAGTGACCTTACTCTAGCATCAGCCGGGATTGAGACTGGCTTCGGGCTTGCAAAACCGTGATGTGTATCAAGTTTCACAGCATATTGGCGGGCATTTGAGCGGTATCGCGACCAGAGCTGGTACGGCGCCTCGACTCCGGTATGATAGCTGCCGCCGCACACGGGATAAGAGCACTAGATATGGCCACAGTAAGCACCAGTGAATTTCGATCGGGCCTCAAGATCATCATCGACAGGGACCCCTGCGTCATCGTTGAAAACGAGTTCGTAAAGCCGGGCAAGGGTCAGGCGTTTAGTCGGGTTCGTATACGTAATCTGAAGAGCGGCAAGACGGTCGACAAGACTTTCAAGTCGGGAGAGAGCGTTGAAGCGGCTGATGTCATGGAAACTGACATGCAGTACCTGTATGCAGACGGTGAATTCTGGCATTTCATGGTGCCGGATACCTTCGAGCAATACGCGGCAGACGAGAGTGCAGTTGGCGATAGCAGAGACTGGATCAGCGATGGCGATGTCTGTCAGGTGACTCTGTGGAACAACGCGCCGCTAGTCATCGAAGCGCCAAACTTTGTCGAGCTGGAAATCACGCAAACAGATCCAGGCGTCAAAGGTGATACCGCGAGTGGTGGCGGCAAGCCGGCGACCTTATCAACGGGCGCGGTCGTTCGCGTGCCCTTGTTCGTCGACCAGGGTGAAGTGATCAAAGTGGATACGCGTTCGCGCGAGTATGTGTCGCGAGTTCGCTAGATGATCTCTAAATGATCTCTAAATGAATCGATCGCTGCCCGAGAGCGAGGCGCAGTACGCAGCACACAAACCCTCAATACCCGTTTGATCCTCGGCGCTGAAGCGTCCGACGGATGGGCTGTCTATGTCCAGGACACCGACCAGGCGGTCGTCAATGATTAGCGGCACGACGAGCTCCGACCGCGACGCGGCGTCGCACGCGATATGTCCGGGAAATTCATGTACGTCTTCGACCCGAAGTGTCTGCAATTTCTTAGCCGCCGTTCCGCAAACGCCATTCCCAACAGGAATTCGTACACAGGCCGGCAGGCCCTGAAACGGCCCTAGTACCAGCTCATCGCCGCGCAGCACGTAAATGCCCAGCCAATTAACGTCGTCCATTGCTGTGTTAAGCAGCGCCACGAAATTACTCGCATTCGCCAGCGGGTCTGATTCGTCAGCTAGCAAAGCGCGCAATTGTGACTGCAAGAGTTTGTAGTCGGGGTCACTCATTGCCGGTCCTGCTAGCGAAGGTCACCACGTCGTCGATATTGTCAGTTTGCTCGTAAATCATTTGTAGCCGTTCGAATCCGACAGCGACGCCGGCGCATTCCGGCAAGCCGTTTTGCAAAGCTGCGAGTAACAGCTCGTCAGCAGGAGTCGCCTGCTTGCCTGCGATTTTTCTCTCTTCACTGTCCTGTAGAAACCGGGCGCGTTGTTCAACGGCATCGGTAAGTTCAACGTAGCCGTTGGCCAATTCAAGCGTCGCGTAGAAGACTTCAAAGCGGTCGGCGACACGTGCGTCGTCCGGGCAGACTCGGGCAAGTGCAGCTTGCGCGCGTGGATAGTGCTGCAAGACAGTAAGACGATCGGGCGCGAAGGTGGGGGCGATTCTTGTGACCAGAATCAGATCCAGCCATGCGTTTCGGTCCTGCCCGATTGACTGCCTGAGACTGCTATCGGCCGCGGCCGCATCGGCCAGTTGCTCGCAGCTTGCGTCAAATACATCTACTCCCACAACCCTTTGAAATATCTCGGAAAACTCGACGATCTCGACATTCCCCCCAAGTCCCTTTTGCTCGAGACAGTGCGCAATCAGGGCGGTCGTGTCAGCGACGATATCGGCGAGCCTGAAATCGCGTCGGTACCACTCCAGGAGCGTGAATTCGGGAAGGTGACGTGGCCCTTTTTCGCCGTCGCGAAATACCCGGCAGATAGAAAAGATGTCCGGGTAGCCGGCGGCCAACAGACATTTCATGCTCGACTCTGGCGATGTGTGCAAATACGCCGTCGCAGACGCCAACTGCGCGCTTACATTGTCGATGTTCGGATCAGATGTGGCGAAGGCGCTTAGTGCGGGAGTATCGACGGCCAGAACATCTTGTGCTTCGAAATAGGCGCGTATGTGCGCCAACATCCTGGCCCGGTTTCTGGCGATGCTTGCCGACGACGATGGACGCCACGCATTCATTTCCCGACCCAGGTCAATTGCTGCTGAGCGTGCCGATCGCTTCGCCCATGCGCAGCGTTTTGCCGGCGGTCAGGTCTTCGTGCCATTCGCACGCGCCTTTTGGCAGCAGCAGGATGACCGTCGACCCCATATTGAACCAACCCAGTAACTCACCTTTGGCAACAGCGACGGACTTGGCGCCGAGATCAATATTCTCGACAACTCCCGAATGGCGCGGACGTATCTCACCGGTCCAGGGCGTGCTGATACTGCCAACATTGAGGGCGCCGACGAAAATCACTGCAGCCGGTCCGTTCGAAGTATCGAAATTTAGAATCAGGCGTTCGTTGCGCCTGAACAAACCTGGAATATTCGCCGCTGTTGCGGTGTTGACGCTAAACAAATCACCGGGCACATAGCTCGCGGATACGAGGTCGCCAGCCAGCGGCGCATGCACGCGGTGATAGTTGTATGGAGCGAGATAGATCGTCGCGAAGCGTCCGGCAGAAAACCCACGTGCTTCAGCAAGATTTGTCGCGAGTAACTCGTCCAATGAGTACTCGATGCCTTTGGCTTGCAGGATTGCTTCGCCGCGCAACTCGCCGGCCTGACTGACGGTGCCGTCCACGGGCGAGACTATGGCTTGCGCATTCGCGTCAATAGGCCGGGCATCGGCACGTAACTCGCGAATAAAGAATTCGTTAAAGTTCGCGAAGTCGTCTGGCAGCGTCAGGCTTATGTCGCTCGTGTCTACTGCGTACAGTTTCACGAAACGAGTGATGATGAAGTTCTTAAAGCCGGTGTGACGAACGCGCGCTATGCGGTACACGATGGCCGTCAGCCAGTACTTCGGCAAGATGTACTGTGAGTATGCGAATAGTCGGGCAAGCATTCTTTGTTAGTCCTCGAGAGTTGCGCCGACAGACAACAACAGCGTCTCTTCGGCATAAAATTGCAGCGTCACCTGGGTGGGAATCGTAGCGGGGTAATGAAGCATCAGGTGCTTCGCTCCAGGTTCAAAGCTTACAGATTGGCCGGGAAGAATAACGACTTCCTGCAATTTGTACATACGGGAAACGCCATCTTCGAGAACAGATTCGTGCATTTCGACGGATTTGAGTTCAGGACTGTGCACTCGAGTGATGGTTATTTGCTGGTCGCTGCTATTTTGCAGGGTCAGATAGCCGGCGCCCATGCTCATACCGGGCACCGGACGTGGGATCTGCAACTGTTCAGCAAGCAGGGGTGGCCTTTCGGCAGAGCAAGCCACAACAAAGAAAAACGCCAACACGCATAGCGAACGGAGCTTCATCTTATAGACATTATGATGGGCAAATCGTGTGCGAAATTTTCCGCTTTGTGCGGTGCGCCGAACAGCGAGTGAAAGCGGCCATTCGGATCGACAACAATGACAACAGCAGAATGATCTACTGAGTAATTGTCGCCATCCAGGCCGGATTTCTCAAAATAGATGCCGAGACCGTCTGTGAGCTTGCGCAACTCAGACAATTCTCCGGTTACACCGAGCATGTCTTCGCCGAAGTGCGCTACATAGTTGCCGATCACTTCCGGAGTATCGCGTTCCGGATCGACGCTAACCAGAACAATGCGCGGTAGCTCGTCGCGACCTTCATCCAGCATTTGCTGGCGCGCTTTTGCCAGTACCTGCAGCGTCAATGGGCAAACGTCCGGGCAGTGCGTAAAGCCGAAAAAAACCAGATTCCAGCGACCCTCAAAGCTGCTTTTTGTGAATGCGGCACCGTCCTGATCCATTAATGCAAACTCGGCCAGATCCGTTGCTGCTGGTAACAAGGTGGCCGTTTGCGGCAGGGGCGGTGGGCTGAGCACGCGCGACGTCAACCAGGTTCCGGTGACGATGGCGATGATCGCGACCGATACGATGAAATATTTTCTCGAGTCCATAGGCGCAATGATACACACTCCTTATATATGTCCAAGCAAGAGCATTCCGAACACAGCGAGACGAGCGTCACTGTCGAAGCATTGATTCGGCGGTACGCCGAGCAATTCGCTGCGGCTGAGCTGAGCTATGGCCACGGCACCGACAACGCGCTGGATGAGGCGGCGTGGCTGGTATTTGCGGGGCTAAAGCTATCGCATGCGGATGCGCATGCCGCGTATCAGCAAACCGTCACGCAGGATGCGATCGCAGCGCTGGACGCGATCGCGGCGCGTCGCATCAGTGAACGGCTACCGCTGGCGTACCTGCTGCAACAAGCCTGGTTTGCCGGTCTGGAGTTCTACGTGGACGAGCGAGTTCTGGTGCCGCGCTCACCCATTGCCGAATTAATTGCCAAGCGCTTTGAGCCATGGCTGTCCGCACAGGACGTGCACGCGGCCGTGGACCTGGGTACCGGGAGTGCCTGTATTGCTATCGCGCTTGCCAAGGCGTTTCCAAATGCGACGGTTGATGCGGTCGATATCTCTGCTGCTGCGCTGCAGGTTGCGGCAATTAACATTGCAAGACACAACGTGGTTGAAAGAGTGCGAGCGGTCGAATCGGATTTTTTCGCGGGCCTGGAAGGGCAGAGCTACGATCTAATCGTCAGCAATCCGCCGTATGTGGATCAGGCCGACATGAATGCACGCAGCGTCGAGTTTCAGCACGAGCCTGAACTCGGTCTTGCGGCAGGCGGTGATGGTCTGGATTCAGTTAATGTGATCCTGCATCATGCGTCACGATTCCTGAATGACGGCGGAATTCTTGTTTGCGAAGTCGGAAATAGCTCCGAAGCCCTCGAAAATCGGTACCCGGGTGTTGCATTTGTGTGGCTGGAGTTCGAGCATGGTGGGTCTGGTGTGTTTTTGCTGACGAAAGAAGAATTGAAGGATATATAGAGTGTCGGGCAACAGTTTCGGTCGCAGTTTTGTCGTAACGACGTTTGGTGAGAGCCATGGTCGGGCGTTGGGTTGTATTGTCGACGGCTGCCCGCCGGGGATGTCGCTCAGCGAGGCTGATATTCAGATCGACCTCGATCGTCGTCGCCCAGGCCAGTCGCGACACACAACACAGCGCAAAGAGGCCGATCAGGTGCAGATACTGTCCGGCGTGTTTGAGGGTGTGACCACCGGCACGCCAATCGGGCTGCTGATTGAAAACCAGGACCAGCGCTCCAGAGACTACGGCGATATCAAGGACAAGTTTCGTCCCGGCCACGCCGATTACACCTACCAGCAAAAGTACGGCATTCGAGACTACCGGGGTGGCGGGCGCTCATCGGCACGCGAAACGGCGATGCGAGTGGCCGCGGGCGCTATTGCGCGAAAATATCTACGCGAGCGGCTCGGCGTTGAAATTCGCGGCTACCTGTCGCAGCTTGGGCCGATCGAACTCGATGCTGTCGATATGGATGCTGTTGAGCAGAATCCATTTTTTTGCGCGGACCCGTCCCGCATTGCTGAGTTGGAAGCGTTCATGGACGCATTGCGCAAGGACGGCGATTCTATTGGCGCAAAAATCAGCGTTCTCGCAAGCAACATTCCGCCAGGCCTGGGCGAGCCGGTATTCGATAAACTCGAAGCGGCGCTTGCACACGGCTTGATGAGCATCAACGCGGTCAAAGGAGTGGAGCTTGGCGCCGGTTTTGGCGCCATAACGCAACGCGGTAGCGAGCACCGTGATGAAATAGGTGCGGATGGCTTTAGCAAGAATGACGCCGGCGGCACGCTTGGTGGTATTTCGTCCGGTCAGGATCTGGTCGCCAGCATTGCGTTGAAACCAACCTCCAGCATCTCGGTGCCGGGCAAGACGATTGACAAGAGCGGTGCTGATACCGAAATCGTCACCAAAGGACGTCACGACCCTTGCGTGGGATTGCGTGCGACTCCAATCGCCGAAGCGATGGTCGCACTCGTGCTAATGGATCACTATTTGCGCCATCGCGCGCAAAACGTCGACGTTAAGTCGGACACACCAATAATAGGAAATACCTGAATCATGTCAGAAAAGATTGATATCGCCGTCGTTGGCGCGACCGGCGTCGTCGGCGAAGCTATGCTGAATATTCTCGCCGAGCGTAAGTTTCCTGTCGGCAAGGTACACGCTTTGGCCAGCAACCGATCGGTCGGCAAGACCGTGAGTTTTGGCAATCGCGAGTTGCCCGTAGATGACCTTGCGGAATTTGATTTCTCGCAGGTGAAAATAAGCCTGTTTTCGGCTGGTGCATCCGTATCCGCAGAATTCGCACCCAAGGCCGCCGCGGCCGGTTGCATCGTTATCGACAATACGTCGCAGTATCGCTATGACGACGACATTCCGCTCGTTGTACCTGAAGTTAATCCCGAGAAAATCGCGGCTTACAAAGACAAGGGCATCATCGCCAATCCGAATTGCTCGACCATCCAGCTCGTTGTTGCGCTCAAGCCAATTTACGATGCAGTGGGCATTGATCGCATCAATGTCGCGACCTATCAGTCTGTTTCAGGCGCTGGCCGCAGTGCGGTCGAGGAGTTAGTAAAACAAACTGCGACGCTGCTGAATGGCCGACCGCTGGAACTCGAAGGTGATACGAAGCAAATCGCATTCAATGTGCTGCCGCATATCGACGTGTTTCAGGACAATCGCTATACCAAAGAAGAGATGAAGATGGTCTGGGAGACGCGGAAGATCTTCGGCGACGACGATATTCAGGTCAATCCGACTGCTGTGCGGGTGCCAGTCTTTTACGGGCATTCCGAGGCAGTGCACATAGAAACGAAAGACAAGCTCACAGCAGAAAAAGCCTGTGAGCTACTCGCGTCCGCGCCCGGAATTACCCTGCTTGACGGGGTCGAAACGGGCCAATATCCGACTGCTGTGACCGACAGTTCAGGAAATGACGCTGTTTTCGTAGGCAGAGTACGCGAGGATATTTCCCATCCACGTGGAATTAACCTCTGGGTAGTCTCGGATAACATACGTAAGGGCGCGGCTCTAAATAGCGTCCAAA
>CAYWYT010000110.1:0-8046 GCA_964462665.1 uncultured Woeseiaceae bacterium
GAGGTAGCAGGTCGTCTTTCTATTCAATGCGGCGCGTACGCTTTGCAAAAAGCGAACGGTGGTCGCGGTGTGTTATTAGGTGGCGTGCCGGGTGTTGAGCCAGCAAAAGTTGTCGTCATCGGCGGCGGCGTATCTGGCTCGAATGCAGCAGATATGGCTGTCGGTATGGGCGCCGAAGTCACGATTCTCGATCGCTCACTGCCAAGACTCCGTCAGCTTGATGATGTCTGGGGCGGACGCGTACATACGGTGTATTCAACCAAGCATGCCATCGACAGACTGGTCACCGAGGCAGATCTTGTTGTCGGCGCGGTTCTGGTCGCAGGCGCTGCAGCACCGAAGCTGGTCACCGCACAAAACGTTAAAGATATGCATCGCGGTGCGGTCATGGTGGATATCTCGATTGATCAGGGTGGCTGCTTCGAAACCAGTCGACCAACCACACATGCAGATCCGACCTACGTCGTTGACGATGTCGTTCACTATTGTGTGACCAACATGCCCGGAGCTGTGCCACGCACGAGTACTTTCGCTTTAACGAATGCGACTTTGCCGTTTGTGAAATCACTGGCGAATCTTGGGTGGCGCGAGGCGCTGATCAGGGATCCGCATCTTGCGAATGGACTAAACGTGCATGCCGGACGCGTAACGTACGCAGCCGTTGCAGCGGACCTGGGCCTGGAGCATAAGCCGGCGGCGGACGTTTTGAAGGCCGCGTAGCGACGATTCGCGTTTTCTTTCAGCTTAGCTATACTCGGTCGACTCCAAGACCGAGAAGTTTATGGACGATCCAACAGGGTTTGCCGTCGAACTGAAGCCAACGGAAACGATGGCGTCTTCGGTGTATGAGCAATTGCGCGCCGACATTCTCAAAGGCCGCCATAAGCCCGGTAGCAAGTTGCGACTGAAGCATCTGGGAAAAGATTACGGTGTCGGCAACAGCCCGCTCCGCGAAGCACTCAACCGGTTGACGTCGAACGGACTTGTCACTCGTGAAGAAAACAAGGGTTTTCGTGTCTCGCCGGCAAGTACCGACGAATTGCTCGAACTGATTCGCACACGTTGCTGGCTCGAAGAGACGGCGATGCGTGAATCAATCGCATGTGGTGACGCCGAGTGGGAAGAGCGTGTTGTTATCTCGTTTCATCGCCTCAACAAACTCGAAAATATGACTGATGGCTCGGAAACGGAACGTACTGCTGAGTGGGAACAAGCACACAGTGACTATCATATTGCGTTACTTTCGGCGTGTCGTTCAAATATTCTGATCGATTTCTGTCAACAACTGCATGAGCGAACTCTGCGCTATCGCAGCCTCGTTGAGGTTGTCGAGTATCGCAATATTCATGAATGCAGCGAGCACCGCAAGATTCAGGACGCGGTGTTGGCACGGGATGTCGAGAAGGCTGTCGAAATGCTGCACGCTCACTACGTCGTGACTCTGGACATTATTAAGTCGAGTGGTGTGCTGGACTAGCAGTCGGAACTTGCGCCTAGCCTGTCGTTATCCGTCGAAGAACATCGTCCTTCAACTTGAAGTGATGGTAGAGCGCCGCCAGAACATGCAATGCTGTGAGGCCGGCCAATATTTTCCAGCCCCAGCCATGTAGACCTTCAAAAAACTCATGCTGTTCCTCGTTTTCTTTGAGGAATGGCGGAATTTCCAAGAGCCCGAAGAAGCTTATCGGCCGTTGGCCTGACACCAGGATGCCCGCGGTCAATTGGAAATAGACGGCGGCGTAAAGCAACCAGTGCGTCAGCGTTGCTGCGGTCTTTTGCCATGCCGGCGTGCCAGGCGGATCAGCCGGTCGCGGATTCATGAACTTCCAAACGAGTCGGACAGTCATCAGCAACAGAGTCAGCAGGGCCACTGATTTGTGCAAACCGGCCAGCTCGGTCCGCTCCGGACCACGCTCCATGCCAGTGAAGGTCAGACCCGCGTAGACAATCCCGACCAGAATTAACGCGATCAACCAGTGCAACAGCTTTGCGAGCCAACCATAGCTCTCTATAGTGTTATTTAGTGCCATGGTCTTCCCTCCTGGTGAGAATTTAGCCCGTGCCGATGTAAGGAATAAGTCTGCCGAACAGCAGTACACCGAACCAACTGATCAGCGAAATATAAGCAACTGCCTTGGCCTGTGAAGTCGAGTCCTGATCCGGACTCCACTTGGCCATGTCAGGGTCGATCTTGAGCTTGAACCAGATCGCGTTGACGCCGGCGATTACTACCAGAACCATCTTGATCTTGAAGCCGATATTGGCGACGTAGCGTTCGGGATCGCCGAAGAAAAAGATTACGCCGGTGATCAGGTTAATACCGAAGCCAAGAACGGCCCACGGCAGCAAGCGATGCACCGCACTCAAGGCAATTCCTCGCCAGTGGCCGGCGAGCCGCACGTCGATGAGCAACATGGCGCCGAGGAGAATCGACAGGCCCATGAAATGCAGGATCTCCATGATTGGCCACGCCCAGGGGCTATTCAAAACCCAGGCGTTGAGTGACGTGCTAAGAATCCAGGTAACTATTCCGTCCATATTCCCGATTCTCCGATTATAGGTATGCGATCAGACGGCCCGCGATAATCGCGCCCATCCAACACAGAAGTGAAATTGCAGCGGCAGCCTTAATCGACGAGGGCACCGAACCTTGCTCCCAGCCGTCAACGTTCTTTGCTGTTTTTCGCTGTATGTGAAAAGCGATTATCGCGCCGAGAATGACCAGCCCAATTTTTATGAGGAACGGCGGGCTGTAAATTATGTAGGTGGCTTGCGACGAGAACAAAGCGAAGCCGGACAGTGCATTCACGGCAAAGCCGATCCATGCCAGCTTCATCGGCCCGAGCAACGCCGACAGTCGGATGTCACCAAGGAAGCCAAGCAACCTCAGGTCAACAAAAATCAGCAAGCCGACAACAATCGCAAGTCCAATCGCGTGCAGACCCAAGACAATCGGATAGCCGTACAAAGATTCGGCGACCCAGATAGCAAGGCCAGATGTTTCCAGTTGTTCCAGCATTCCTGGTCCCTCCTCAGGTTCAGGTGGTGGTTTCGGTGGCGGTATGACGACGTCAGCCATCGCTGTCGCGGCATCAATCTTGCGCTCGCGCATAGGTGGCCGGCACTCATTCTCGATGAATTCGTAACCATCAGAATAACGTTTCGTTTGATTCAATACCCAGGTGCCGCCGTCATAAAAGACAGGATCCGTCACAACCATCGTTGCCGATAACACTGGACCGAATTGCTCTTCGTCCGCGCGCACGTAGGTTTCATGCGTTGTTACCTGGTCGCTGGTCTGATGACCGTGCGGGTGACTCGGGTTGCTCAGCAAATTCACGGTTCGGACGATCAGCGCATCGCCTTCGTAGTGTGCTACCGAGTCTCCCAAATGCGATTTCTCTCCGGGCGCAGGTAACTCCTCGCCCAGTCGCACGACACGGTGGCCGCCGTATTCTTCGTACTCGAAGATTATGTGGTCATCGTTCTGCGTAATTTTTAACGGGTGTGGCGTAAAGCCAGCCTGTCGGACGACGCCAGGAGGCTCACAAAAAATTTGCGGATCGTCGCTACGATCATAGACAGCCTGAGCCGCGGCACCAACTTCGCTGTAAGGCGGCAGGCCACCGAGGTCTTCTGGCCGGCCGCGACCGGGTCGGCGGATTTGTACCCAAGCGCCGGCGAGGTTAGGGCGACCATCCTTAAGAGTCAGGGGAATCTGTACGATTTCAACGGGCGCATTTTGCTGCCTATTGTTACCCAGTGTCTTGATCAGTTCGCCACTGGCGGGATCCAGAATATCGACGCTTTCTATCGACACCATCGGCGACCCGTCGTGCGTTGGATTGCCATGAATGCGAATTCGATCACCGGCGCTAAAGGTGTCGCGCGCCCAGCCTCTGGATCGCATATTGGTCGCCGCCGCGCCCTCGCTCATCCAGTTTGTTACCGAACCGTCCGCGTTAGTGACATCGAGATAGATCAGGACGTGAGGGTTTTTGAAGCTAAAACTGCTTACAACGCCCTCAACTGCTACGTTTTCGCCGTCCTTAAAGGTCGCTGCGAAGGAATGATGGGCGTTAGCGGCAGAGAAGCCGAGAAGGCAACTGAGTACAGCAGCCAATAGAAGTCTTGTTCGCACAGAGCCACCAAGTCGGCAAAAGAAATCGATAATATGCCGAATTAGCTCGTTTTGTCCATATTTTGCGGTGAATACCTACAATTCTTGACACTGTCTACCAGTCTTTATGATCGCGCACTCGCCATTTTTGATAGATAGCCTTCTCTTCGCTACAAGTGTCGAGCGTCGAGGTGCGAATGATGTGGATAGGGTTACCGCCGCCGCCAAACACCACATCGGTGCCCAGTGTGATGCAAAGCTCCGGGTTGGCCACTGAGATGATGCGGCCCTCATCCGTCATCTTGAATTGCTGCTCTATGCGCCCGTCACAGGGTGTTAATGCAATCCAGGAATCCGGTTTGTCGATGGCCATGCTCATGCAGTGCTCAAACTCGACCAGTCGAAAGTATCCTGCGGCTATGCCGTCTTCCGAAAAACCCTGGTCGACAGCAATGCCCTTGTTCTCGTACGAATAACAGGTATGACCATGCACACCGCCAGCCATAATTGCGCCCGCCTGATGCCCGGCGGCATCAATACACCAACCGCGCGCCTCATCCGGCAAGTGTTCGATCAAGGTAACTTCGACAGTTCGATCGGCCAACGCTGCGGTGGTGAACAGCAGCGACAAAGTAACAACCAAAAACTTTTTAATGAAAGTAGCCATTAGTACATCGGTCCTTTTGACAACGTCATGATGTAAGCGACGACATCGACAATATCCTGATCGGTTTCTGGTGTTCCCAGTTCGGCCATTTGTCGACCGTAAGTATCATCCTCATGTACGCCGCGTGCACCGTACTTGAAATATTTGAGCTGACGAATCAGATACCAGTCCTGTTTATTGTCCAAGCGCGGCCCGTTCATTTCCTTCATTCCCACGCCTTGCGCTCCGTGGCACGCTGCGCAAGTCGTATATAACTTCTTCCCGGCAACCGGATCGGCGTCTCGTTCCGCGGTCATTACAGCAAAAGTCGTATCCCATTCATACGGACGATTCTTGGGTCGCCTGGCCATTCTGTCGGGCACGGGATCTGCGGGATCAACTTCCAGCGTCTCGATAAACGCCGCCATGTTTCGAATCGCCGCGTCGTCTATGAGCGGATACGAGTAAACAAACATCTGTAAACCGGGTTGATCGTCAGGATGCGAGCCGCGCGTCTTGTTTCTAAACATTCTTAACTGACGCTCGGTGTACCAGGCTGGGTCACCGGCGAGCTTGGGAGCATCCATTCTCTCTCCCCCGAAGCCACCAGCGTTGTGGCAAAAAGCGCAGAACTCCCAAAGGGTTCGGCCGGCCTCAATATCTATCTCATCTTCAGCAAAGGCCTGTGTCTGAGCTAAAAACAGACTGCTTACGGCGATGATCGAGCAACAAAACCTGCGTGAAAAAATCATATGGCGATCCAAGTGAAATGAAATAACGATGAGGACAGACGCAAACTGATTATGCATACTCAGTCGACGAAAACAAAAAGAGCGGCTAAATGAAAATAAGAATGATGCTTATTATCACTGCTGCGATTGTGTCCACATCGCTGCCGACAGCCGGTATTGCCGACGATGTAGCGAAGTCAGATCTTGAAGGAATTTGGGATATGGATGGCTTTGGACGGAACGGTCATCCGCGCAATCCAGTACTAACCGAGGCCGGTCAGGCCCGCCTTGATGCGTATACGGAAGCAGACGATCCGGGCCTCAAATGCTTAATGCCCGGAGTACCGTTAGGCGTTTACGACCCCTATCCATTGGAAATTATCGAGCAGGAACATCAGATCGTTTTCCTGCACGAACATTTTCACATGGTGCGACGTATATACATGGACGGACGCGAAGCAGATGAGTATCAGCCGCATACGCTGACCGGTTTTTCCACTGGTCACTGGGAAGGCGATACGCTGGTTGTAAAAACAACGCACCTGATTGGTGATTTGGTGAGAAATACCGGCATGCCGTTCTCAGGGCCTGATGGCGGCTACTTGATAGAACACTATCGGCGCGAAGGCGATGCGCTAATTTTTGATGCAATCGTTCACGACGAAGAACACTACAAAGAACAGTACGTGATCAAAGGCCGTCGCAAATTGAATCCGGAAGGAATGATCTTCGAATACGAATGCTATCCCGAATATGGAGGAATGGAATGATGAAACGGAAGCTGGTTCGTACCGCTTGTGTATTGCTCCTGTCCGGCATGGCGACGGTGGCGGTTGCACATCACAACGGAAATCTTTATTTCGATAGTGAGCAAACTCTGGAACTGAAGAACGCAACGGTCGTTTCCCTGGTGCTGGTCAATCCACATTCGCGACTGGAATTTACGATCGTGAATGAAGATGGTGAATTGGAGGAGTGGAGTGCAGAAACCCAAAGTCACAACGCGTTGCGACGCAAAGGCATCCATCCAGATCTGGTAGAGCCAGGCGACGTGGTGACCGTCATAGGCAACCCAAGTCGCAAAGGAACGGATTATCTACGGATGCGACAGCTAATCTTGCCAAATGGAGACAAGGTCACTTTCTACGGCTCGGGGCCGGCCATTACCCCGGCGAGCCCCTGATTCGAACACAACATGAGATAAGTAGTAGCCCCGACTCGGCAGAATCGCCGAAATTCTGCTAAAATGTGCCAAAATGTCGATATTCCTTATTTTGAGGCTACTTCTAAATGAAACGAGCACTTGTTCTAGCGCTGCTGCTCGCAGCGTCTGCGGCCTTCGCGCACCATGGCTCGAACGGACAGTTTGACCGCACTCAATCGGTTGAGGTCTCCGGCGTTGTCACCAAGATTCGCTTCGTAAACCCACATTCGTATGTCTATTTCGATGTCACAACGGATAACGGCGAAGTGCAAAATTGGCGCTGCGAGATGCAGGCCGCAACGGCGTTGAAGCGGTCGGGCTGGAGTTCGGAGATGTTTCCGGAAGGGACTACAATCAGTATCAAGGGCGTGCCAGCGCGCCGAGAGCCACACGGTTGCTACATAGAAGAATTCAGTATTGATGACGGCGAAGTTCTGAGTCGATATGGGCAAGTGGATGGGGGAGAAGGCGAGATCGCAGCCGGAAGTCGACCGGCTGTATTAGCCAACGGTCAGCCGAATATCAGCGGCGATTGGGCAGCCCCTCTTCGTTCGCTGGGTGGTGCGGGCGGACCTCCAGGTCGACCGCGTGGACCAGGTGGACCTCCGGGCGGACCTCCGGGCGGACCAGGTGGACCAGGCGGTCGATATGCGCAGTCCGAAGCGGGTCTTGCTGCAGCGGCCGGTTTCGAATCGACCGACAATCCAAGACTTAACTGTCAAGCGGTCAACATCATTTCTGACTGGGAATTTGATCGACATATCAATCGCATTGAGCAGGCCGATGACAGCGTTACCCTGACCTACGGCTTCATGGATATCGTCCGGCTTATCCATTTGAATATGGACGCTCATCCCGACAACGTCACGCCAAGCAGAGCGGGTAACTCTATCGGCAAGTGGGACGGCAACACGCTCGTTGTTGATACGGTCGGCTTTTCCGAGGGATACCTCGACGGTCGCGGTGGTGCAAAGCACAGCGAGCAACTGCATGTTGTGGAGAAATTTACGCTCGATCCGAAAGAGCTGTCAATTAGCAGGCAAATCACAGCAGAAGACGCCTTGTACTTGACCAAGCCCTTCACGGCGCAGGACAAAGTCTATCTTTCGCCCACCCCGTTTGATCCCTACAACTGTGAAGACCTAACTGAAGAAATCGTCGAAGGATTCTAGATGAAATACAAGCTTATCGTTGCTGCAATCGTCGCAGCAATCGTCGCGTTCGGCTTGATGCAGTCTGCCATGGCGCACCATTCGTCGGGTCCACACTACGATCCGAACAAACCCATAGTGCTCGAAGGCGTGGTTACGGGTTTTAAATTCGTTAATCCGCACGCATACCTGTA
>CAYWYT010000111.1:0-8044 GCA_964462665.1 uncultured Woeseiaceae bacterium
AGGGCGATAAGTCCTTACAAGTGACCATGAGCATTGGCGTCGCTGAGTTCAATTGTAATGCCGAAGATGAAGGTCGTGCGCTGACCACAGCCCGCATGGCATGTGAAGGTGCGAAAGAGCATGGTCGCGATCGTATTGAAGTGTATGACGATCAAAATCAAAGCATTATTCGTCGCCACGGCGACATGCAGCTAGTGTCGCAAATTCAACAGGCGATCGACTCCGACGGATTTGAACTCATGGCGCAGCCAATCACTAGCCTGAAGAAGGGAAAAAGCTCGCCACGCTTTGAAATCTTGCTGCGGATGAAAGATGGCGATGGTGAGTACCTGCCTACCGGAGCGTTGTTCTCGGCGGCCGAGCGTTATTTTTTGATGCCACAAATCGACCGCTGGGTAACGTCGAATACAATCACGCTGCTGGCTGAGCACGCAAAGACAGTTGCAGAAACGGGCGCTAACTTTGCGATCAATCTGTCAGGTCAGTCGCTCAGCGACGATGACATTCTTGATTTCATCGACGAGGAATTGGCCATGAGTGGTATTGCGGCCGCAACCTTGGGATTTGAAGTGACCGAATCGGCCGCAGTCTCGAATTTACAAAAGGCTCAGATATTCATTGATGCGCTGCGCGAACGCGGTTGTCGAATTTCTCTGGACGACTTCGGTGCCGGGTTGAGCTCCTTCGCCTACCTGAAGAACTTCAACGTTGATACTCTGAAAATCGATGGTGGGTTTATTCGAGACATTACTGAAAACCGAATATCCGAATCGATGGTGGCGGCGATTACTCAGGTAGCAAAAGTAATGGAGTTGCAGACAGTCGCTGAGTATGTGGAAAACAAAGAGACGCAGCAGCTGGTTAAAAAACTGGGCGTCGATTTCGCCCAGGGCCACGAAGTTGGCAAACCACTGCTACTTCAAGAGACGCTGCAACAACTCGCAGCAAGCAAAAAGTCCTCAACAGCCTAAAAAACGCCGGCCTCAAGGCCAGCCGCCAGCGTCAGGCCCAACTCTTCACATTCATTTAGACGAGTTGCATCAAACTCGCCTGCGATCAGAACCGGTTCCTGTATTTCGCGAACCGCAAGTCCGGTCAAAATGCGCCGCATACTGCTTATGGCTCCCAAACCGTCATTGCCTGCGCGGACAAACAATGCATAGGGCTTGCCGTTGATCTTGCCCTCGCAAGGGTAATACGCTCGATCGAGAAAATACTTCATGGCGCCGCTCATGTAGCCGAAATTCTCAGGTGTTCCGAGCAGAAAACCGTCGCACCACAACAAGTCATCGGCTTTTGCCTCGAGCGCGGACTTAACGCGAACTTCCACGCCGTCTACGTCGGTGCTTCTGGCGCCAGCGATCACAGCGTCTGCCATCCGTGACGTTGTTCCCGATTGCGTGTGAAAGACGATTAACAGGTTTTTCGACATAGAGCACAGTGTAACTCGTTGTAGACTGCACAGCATGGCACTACACACTCACCCGATAACGATCAGCGAAGTCGAGAAATTGCCGCTCGAGTTGCAGGAGTTCACGCAACTGCAGCTGCAACGAATCGATGCGCTTGAAGACCGACCGTTTGTTCCGGAGGACATGCTGGCGACGCTGGTGCGTCTGCTTGCCTGCAGTGAGTTCGCGGGCAAGATCTTCCTGCGCGAGGTGGGCTGGTTTCTGGATCAGGGCGATAAGCTGTCGCGTCCTCCGGACATTGCCAATCTGCAGGCATTCACTGCGCGGCTGGCGACGAGCACCGATTCTCTCGATATCGTGCAGGGTGAGATCCGTCGCTATCGCAATCGTTTTTTCCTGCATGTCCTGTGGCGCGAGTTTGCCGACACCGCGACATTGAACGAAACACTACATTCGATATCCGATCTCGCCGACTACCTGCTGCGGGCCGCTGTGGCTTACGCGCAGCAAGCGTTGCAGGAGCGATTCGGCGTGGTGCGCGACGAGAGCGACGCTGCAGTCTCGCTGGTCGTACTGGGAATGGGAAAGCTGGGTGGGCGGGAGCTCAACTTCTCCTCAGACATCGACCTGATATTTCTACACCCGGGCGGCAATGACAGCGACGGTCGTAAGTCGCTAAGCGCGCATGAGTATTTCACTCGCGTCAGTCGCATGCTGGTTGCTCTGATTGAGGAGCCAACTGCCGATGGTTTCGCTTTTCGGGTTGATACCCGGCTACGACCATTCGGCGACAGTGGACCACCTGTGACCAGTTTTGCCGCCCTTGAGTCGTATCTTGTGCAACACGGTCGCGGTTGGGAACGCTATGCGTACATAAAAGCGCGCGCCGTTGGCCCACAACCACCAGCAGCGGTAGCTGCAGATCTCTACGACAATATGATTTCACCATTCGTCTATCGGCGTTATCTGGACTATGGTGTATTCGAGTCTTTGCGTGAAATGCGCGCGTTGATAGCGGCGGAAGTAAAACGTCGCGATCTGGCCGACAACGTCAAGCTTGGCCCCGGCGGAATCCGGGAAATCGAATTCATTGTGCAGTCTCTGCAATTGGTCCGTGGCGGTAGCCAGCCCGAATTGCAAAGCCGCGAACTGCAAACGGTGTTGCCGCGGTTAACCGGCCGACAGGGCATCGACGTTCGTGACGTTGACGCCTTACAAGCCGCTTACGAATTCTTGCGTCGTGTCGAAAATTTTATTCAGGCTATCCGCGATCAACAGACGCATGAACTGCCATTCGACCCGACTGACCGCGCACGCCTGACAGTCGCGATGGGATGTGCTGACTGGCCGGAACTGCGCGCAAAACTTGATATGCATCGTGACAACGTTGCGAGCCAGTTCGAAAAAATCGCATTTCGCGAGCATGGTGACGATACCGACAGCGATTCGAGAGGCAGCCTGCGTGAGCTTTGGAACAATTCGCGGGCGCTGGAGGACTGGTCCCTGGCTTTGCAGGAACAAGGGTTTGCCGATGCCGAGGGGGTCGCGAAACTTATCGTCGCTTTCAAGAGCACCGCGTCGCATGCCGATATCGCCGCAAGCCGGAGATTGCAGCAGTTTGTGCCGAATCTTTTGCTGCTGTTGAAAGACTCTGACCGGCCACAGCTGGCATTAAAGCGGACCCTGGCTGTGGCTGAGAAAGTTCTGCGTCGCAGTGCCTATATAGCGCTGCTAAACGAAAATACCCTGGCGATGGCCAAGCTAGTGGGGCTCTGTACGCGCAGCGCGTATGTGTCCAGACAGATCGCACAATATCCGGTCCTGCTCGATGAGTTGCTGGACCCGGGTATTTATAGTGAGAAAATTTCTCGCAGCGGCATGACCAATGAGCTCGCCGAACGCGTCGCCGCAGCAGACGAGTCCGATAGCGAGGCGCAAATGGAAATTCTCGCGAAGTTTCAGCGTGCCACTCAGTTTCGAATTGCGCTCGCCGACTTCGACGCCAGCTTGTCAATCATGCGCGTCAGCGATTGCCTCACGGAATTGGCAGAAACGGTTCTCGAGTACGCGTTGAAAGTCGCCTGGCGTGATCTAACAGAGAAGCACGGCAAGCCTGAGACTGCGGGCTTCGCGATCATTGCGTACGGCAAACTGGGTGGTCTCGAGCTGTCGTACGGCTCAGATCTCGATCTTGTTTTTCTGCATGACTCTGCGGCCGCGGGACAGCCTACTGACGGCGCAAAACCGTTGGATCACACAATGTTCTTTACGCGGCTGGTGCGTCGCCTGGTGCATTTCCTGACCACGCAAACGGCATCCGGAGTGCTATATGAAATAGATACCCGACTGCGGCCTGATGGAAAGTCGGGTTTATTGGTTAGCAGCGCCGAGGCATTTGAACGCTACCAGGAAGAGAATGCCTGGACCTGGGAACATCAGGCGCTTCTGCGAGCGAGGCCGGTGGCCGGTAGCAGTCGTATCGCCGACAAGTTTACGGAAATTCGACGCAAAACCTTAACAGCAGGTTTGCACCAGGAAACCTTGCGCAATGACGTCATCTCGATGCGTACGCGCATGCGCGAGAATCTTGATAAGAGCGACGCTGAGGTTTTTGATCTAAAGCAGGGCAAAGGGGGCATTGGCGACATCGAGTTTCTGGTGCAGTACCTCGTATTGGCTAATGCAGCGAAGTACCCATCCGTGATTCAGTTTTCAGACAATATTCGTCAACTGGATGGGTTGGCAGAGACTGCCTGCATCGATCAGGAGACGGCATCGCAATTACAGGCAAGCTACCGAGACTATCGACATCATGTGCACCACTTGTTGTTGGACGAACGATCCACGCTGGTCGCGCAAACTGAGTTTACGCAGCAGCGCGCGTTTGTAACCGACGTCTGGAATTCGTTTCTCGCTGCTGGGTAAGCTTATAATCCGCCCAGCAACACATCTTTCATCAAAAAATTAAAGAGACAAATTGTGGCATCCAGATCAGGCACCGTTGACGAAAACCTCATTCCGGCTAATGCGCAGCATCGCTACCAGGTGCGTGATGGCGATTTGCCGCTGTCATGCCCGATGCCGGGAATGTATTTGTGGAATTCGCACCCGAAGGTCTACTTGCCGGTCGAGGAAACAGGCGAGGCCAAGTGTCCCTATTGCGGCGCTGAGTTCAGTTTGAAGAGTGGCAGCTAAAAGCTCTCATAAGTTACATTTTGGTGTCGAAAATCTTCAATTGTCGCTAAAGTCGAGGTACTGATGAGCTGCAAGTAGCGGCACATCAGGTGAGCCCGGTCATGGCGAGGCTTTAGCAGAAAAAGTTAGAGAAAAATGTCTTTAAAATCAGATAAAATAACCAAAAAACTACTTAAAAGAACTAAAACTCTAAAAAATTGGTGATAAGTGTCTGTTTTTGAATGCTAGCTAATGGTAGCTAGATAAGGCGTGATTCAGGCGAGGAAAAGTTCTTAACGTCGTTTAAAGTTTACTGAAAAAGCGCAAAAAAATCCGAACGTCTGAAAATTGACGATATTAGAGAAAATGATTGACCGACACAGTTGAAAAGACGGCGACCGGCGCGATTCTTTACGATCGTCAGGTCATCAGCACGATCGATGAGAGTCGCTTCGTCGCCAGCAATTGGCTGCATTCCGAGCCAGTTCAGGGGCGCCTGGGTTCCGAAGGTCGCGGCAATACCATGTTCGTCGGAAATATCCCGCGGCAATTCGTGCTGCGCCACTACATTCGTGGTGGCTTAATCGGAAAAGTTGTTAACGATAAATATGTCTGGACGGGCGCTGACGCCTCGCGACCCTTTCGAGAGTGGCGCATGCTGGCCAAGATGGCCGACAGCGGCCTGCGCGTTCCACGCCCGGCGGCGGCTCGGTACTCCCGTATTGGGCCGTTTTATACGGCGGATTTAATCACCGTTCGAGTGCCGAATGTGCGGGCACTCTCTACCTGGATTCACGAACAAGCGGGCGGCGAAAAATTTTGGCAGGACCTTGGCGACGCGATTTATCAATTTCACGCGAACGGTGTTTTTCACGCGGACATGAATGCTTACAACCTGCAAATCGATAGTGGCGGAGATTTGTGGATGTTGGATTTTGATCGCGGCAAATTGCTTCCTGCCGGTTCGTGGAAACAAAAAACACTGAGTCGCCTGCATCGCTCGTTACAAAAAATTAAGTCGCGAGACCCGGCGCTGCACTACGATGAAGGTTGCTGGGAGCAGTTGCTGGAAGGCTACTTCGCCGCATCCAGGTCTGCATAGTAATCATCGTATCCTTCCGGCAAGTCCTTGAACTTGCGATGCACCCAGAAATATTGCTCCGGACATAATCGAATGTGGTCTTCGAGAACGCGCACATAACGCATCACGTCTTCTCTTGCGTCGTCACTGGGAAAGTCTTCGAACGCTGGTAAGAACGTGAAAAGATAACGTCCGTCCGGCATGCGTTGTGGAAAAAAAGGAACGACGACAGCTTTGCCAAGCCGGGCAAGAGTTGCGGTTGCCGTCGTGTGCATTGTTGGCACACCGAAGAACGGCACTATCTCAGCACCCTTGCGTTTGTAGCTCTGGTCCGGCGCATACCAAACAGCGGCGCCATCACGCAGTCGGCGCACCATCGTCTTGATGTCGCGTTTTTCGATGGTCGATACGGCCGAGCGCTCTCGTCCGGTACGCAAAAATTCGGTAACGAAGTCACTACGATTGCGACGATATACGGCGTCGTAGATTGCACCTGCAAGCCGAATCGCTCGACCGCTTAGTTCCAAAGTCGTGAAATGCGCGCTCAGAAGAATAACGCCTTTGCCAGCAGCCAAAGGTTCGGTCAGGTTCTCGATATTCTCGACATCGCTCAGATTCTGAATTGTGTGATCGGACGCCCAACGACCGTAACCCATTTCAATAATCGACATCCCCAGCGCGAGAAAGTGCTGGTACGCCAGCGAGTCTCGTTCAGCGGTGCTGAATTCAGGAAAGCAGAGTTCGATATTGCGTCGTACGATAGCGCGGCGTTCTCCACCGACGCGGTGGGCCAAGCGGCCAATAACTCTGCCTATGGCGAGCGCTGTGGTGTGCGGCAGCAAGCAAAGCAGGCGCAGACAGCCGAGCCCTAACCATGAGGGCCAGTACTGCGGTGCCCAGTAATTATGCAGGGGTTTTCGTTGCTTCACTCTTCTTCGGACATGTCATCGGTGTAGTCGCGATTCTCGCTTTGTTGCTTGCTCAAGACGGCGTCATCCGCCACTTCAGTCGGTACATCCGCTGTCTGAATGCCGACATGAAAGGCTGCGAAGCCAGGCATTACGACCTGGTTCCTCGCCATGCCAATAATACGTCCAGAGTAAGGAGAACGCAGCTCGCTGCGCGCATTACTCATCGGATCGTTGATAGTGCCGAGCAGATCGCCCTTGCGAACCGTACTGCCAAGACTGACATCGGCCAACAATATGCCACCGTTATCAGCGCGTACCCAGGAGGAACGGTAGTAAACGGGTTCCGGTTTCCGCCAGACATTTCTTTTCTTAATCATGCCAAGTGTATAAACCAGCGTCTCGATACCTTTCACGCCATGTCGGACTTCGTTGAGTTCAAGTTGCGATGGACCACCAGCTTCCAGGGTTACAGACGGAATGCCGGCACGCGTAGCCGCGTAACGCAAAGTGCCAACCGCCGGAGCGCTGTGCAAGATAACCATTGAGCCGAAACCTTGTGTCAACGTGACAACGTCCGGGTCGCGCAAGTCAGCTCGAATTTGCGGCAGATTGGCGCGGTCATTTGAGCCGGTATGCAAGTCAATCAGCGCATCGCACTTCACGACAACGTTGAGGAAAAAAGAGTGTGCGATGCGTGCCGCAGCGCTGCCATCCGGGTTTCCGGGAAAATATCGATTCAAGTCCCGACGGTCCGGCAAATAGCGCGAGCCGCGGCGAAAACCCTGTACGTTGACGATCGGAATTCCGATTATTGCGCCCGAGACTTCATCTGGTGAGAGGTCATGCATAACGCGCCGCACCATTTCGATGCCGTTCAATTCATCGCCGTGTACGGCAGCAGTCAAACAAAGAGTCGGTCCGGGCTGCTCGCCGTTCATCACCAGGACAGGAGTTGAAACCGGTACTCCTTCAAATAATTCGGTGGCGGACCAGGATAAGCGCTGCGACGTTCCCGGCATGACTTTTTCGCCGAGCAACTCCATCGGCGTCGCTTTACTACCGGCCGTTGATACAGCATCAGCTAGCGGAATCGACGAATCGTGCAAAATTACGGGATCGACCAGATCTTCGGTGTTGGCTGACACTTCGCTGGAACGCGAGTCCGGGTCTTCGGTCATATCTTCAATGACATCAGCGCCACTGTCGCTCGGATCTACCGCAGCTTCGGCCGCAAATAGTGGATTTGCGACGCACAACAGCAAAACCGCCAGCCAGTTTTGTGGCCCGAGGTTACTGATATGTCGGTGAAATTTAGTCATCGGCTCATTAGCCCGGCGTGCCTTGTTGAATTATGGCATTGCTGTACCCGGCAAGGGTCTTTAGCATTGTCCAAGTTACGTGTGTTTAGCGTATTTTTCTGTGAACTAATCAATAATTTACGATTGAAACTTGAATTAACTTAAATG